>CAMPCD010000002.1 GCA_946643435.1 uncultured bacterium | reverse complement strand
ATTACCTGTTCCTTTTATAACATCACAATGAGCTCCTGTACCAGCTGCAGAAGCACAAAAAGGCATTATTAAAAGTAATAAAAGTAAATATATTTTGCTTTTCATAAACTCTCCTTGAAGTATATATTCTATATTCTACCTACATTATAACAAAAAAAAGATACTGTGTTAACTTTTTAGTATCTTTTTATTATTTTTTAATATTACCAAATTTTGAGAATGGGAATAATCTTAATTCAGCTATTCCTTTAATATCTTTACTATGGAATGTTCCTAACATTCTTGAGTCTAATGAAACAGCTCTATTATCTCCCATTACAAAGTATTCATCTTCACCTAATTCTATTCCTTCATTACATAGTTTAGGATTATTTGTACAAGTTTTAGTTTTTACATCATCAGTTATAAAGTTTTCTTCATATATTTTATTATCAATATAAAGAATACCTTTTACTACACCATCTACTTCTTTAACTTCATACTTTAAAGATTCATTAGGTAAACCTATTACTCTTTTAATTATTAATCCTTGAGATGAATCAATTACAACAACATCTTCTCTATGGATACCTTTAACATGTTTCTTTAATTTATATAGAAGCATATAATCTCTATCTTCTAATGTCGGACTCATTGAAGTTCCATCTACTTTAAAAGGTGATGCAATAAATATTCTAATAATTAATATAAAGACTATTAATATAATAAATGGGCCATATTCCAAGAACATATCTCTTGCAGCTTTTTTAGTGTTTTCTTCTACTATTGCTTTTTCGTCTAATTCCTTTTTATCAGCCATATTTATCACCTTTAATAATTATAGCACATAAAACAAAAAAAGAAAGAAATCTTAGTTTCTTTCTTTAACTTTGTATTCTTTAGACATTCTATCAATGAATGATAAGTTACCTCTTCTAACCTTACCTTTTCTTACTACAACAATCTTATCGATAAGTGGAGAATTAACTTTAAATACTCTCTTAACTGGAACTGCTCCTGATTTTTTTCTAACAGTGAATGCTTTAGATACAGAACCACCAGATATATTAGTTACAAGACCTTCGAATGCTTGGATTCTATGTGTCTTACCTTCAACTATCTTGTAGTCTACTCTTACAGTATCACCAACACGAAATTCAGGAATATCAGTTCTACAAGACTTATTATTAATCTTTTCTAATAATTTGCTCATAGCTATACTCCTTTCCAAATAATTGCACCCATATAATCATAAGTGTTTACTCAGCGGATTACATTTAGCTTTTTTCAAAGCAATAGTAATATACCATAAATAGAAATAAATATCAAGTATTTATAAATAATAACATTTTTACTGTTCATAACTGTCAAAAATAGCCTTCGTTCATTGAAGAAACATGCGATTTACTGTTATAATTTAGATACGAGGTGAAGGACATGTACTGCAAACGTTGTCATAGTAAAATAGAAAAAAATATAATAAATTGTCCTGTATGTGGTTTTAATAATTCAAATGACTTTGAGATGGGTAAGACAACTGAAATTGATATTGCAGCCATCAATGGATATAAAGAACCACCTAATAAAAATAAAACTAATCCTAAAATAATTTTTAGTATAGCTATTATTCTTATATTATCTATATTATGTATCAAATCTTTTATTACAGATACTAAAAGTTATGATATGGATAAATACACTACTACAACTACTAAAGAAGTAGTTAATACCAAAGAATTTAAAGTAGGTAATTTAAGATTTTATTATCCCGAAGAATTTGATGTAGATAATAATACAATATTCTTAAAAGATAATCATGATATTAATATAGTATTTAATATTATTGATGAAGAAACATATGTTGATTTATTAAGTAATAATGAATTATTAGATACTGAATTAAATGATATAGAAGCTGAAACATATGCTAACGAAAATAACTATGGTTATTTATTAGATATTAAGAATACTAAATATCATATAGTAATTAATTATACTAGTGATATAACTGAAGAAAATCAAACACAAATTAATAAAATATTAAAAAGTATTTTAATAAAATAAAAGGAGTGAATTAATTCACTCTTTTATAATACATCAATATCGTCATCATCATTATCATTATGATTTGTACCATCATCTAATATTTCTTCTTCACCATCATCAAATGCTAAAGGATTGATATTTATTAAACCATCTTCTCCTTCTTTTTTAGGATTATCTTTAAACATATTTTTATCTACTTCTAAACCTTTATTAATAAGTTCTTGATTAACATCAGTTGATTTAGATAAATAATCCTTTAATGGTTGGATTACTTTTTCTTCTGGTTCAATAATATCTTTTTTACTTTTCTTTTTCATCTTAGGTAATGGACCTACACCAGGAATTGGATAATTCGTAGGATCCAATTGAGAATCAATCTTATGTCTTCTATCTTCAGTCTTTCTTGATGGAATTAATAATATAGCAAATATAATTAAGAACGCTGCTATTATACCAATTATAATAAATGGTAATAATTTATCAAATAATCTACTACGATCAGTATTTTCGTTTATATCTGTTCTTACAAATGACATACGATTATTAGCTTCTCTTTTCATTTCGATGTAATAACCTTTACTTCTAAATTTAGAATTATTATCACCATATGCATATATATCTGTTATCTTTAATTCAGTATCTTTCTTTATAGCTAAATCTTTTATTTTAAATACAATTCCTGTATATATATTTTCAGGAAATATTGTATCTGATGTAAATTTCAAATGATACTTAACTCTATTTGCACTTACTTTTTCACTTGTATATTCTATTTTAAAAGTTTCTCCTGGTACAACTTGTAATAATTCAATTGCTGATGAATCAAATTCTAGATTCATCTCAATTTGATATGCATCTTCTCCACGCCATCCAAAGTATTGAGCTATTTGGTCTCCACTGAATTCTTCATCCATCTCAAATAATGGTTCGAATCTAGTAGTCCTTAAGGCACTTACTGATACGCCAAAGAAAGTAATTAATATTAATAATAATACTCTTCTTAATTTCATATTAAACTAACACTTTCATTGTTCTAATCATTTGATTAGTATATCCTAATTCATTATCATACCAAGCTACAACTTTTACCATATATCTATTACCATCTAATTCTATAACATCTGTTAATAAACCATCTACTAATGCACCATGTTTATTACCAATTACATCAGATGATACAATTGGATCCATAGTAATATCTAATGTTTCATTAACATGAAGTCTAAATGCTTCATTTAATCCTTCTACAGTAGGTTTCTTTTTAACTATAATAGATAAATCTATCATAGAACCATCTATAACAGGAACTCTAAATGCTCCTCCATGTAATTTACCATCTAGCTTAGGCATAACCTTACCTATTGCTGAAGCTGCTCCAGTAGATGTAGGAATAATGTTTTCAAGTGCTGCTCTACCTCTTCTAGACATAGCTCCTTTTTTATGAAGAACATCTAATGTTGTTTGATCATTAGTAGTAGCATGTACTGTAGTCATATATCCACCTACAATAGAATAAGATTTATCAATTACACTTAATACTGGTGCCAAGCAATTAGTTGTACATGATGCAGCTGATATTACTTCTTCATCACCTTTTAACGTATCATGATTAACATTATATACTATTGTCTTACAATCGCCTTTTGCTGGGGCTGAGATAATAACATGTTTAGCTCCTGCTTCAATGTGTTTATGTGCATCTTCTACATTAGTATAGAATCCTGTACATTCTAGTACTACATCAATATTTAATTCATTCCAAGGTAAGTTAATTGCATCTTTTTCTTTATATATTCTTATTTTCTTACCTTTATATATGAAGTTTTCTTCATCATATGTAAGATTAGATGCATCAAACATTCTAAAGTTTGAATCATATTTTAATAAATAATATAAATCTTCAGTAGAACCTAAATCATTTATAGCAACTAACTCTAGTTCTTTATCATCTAATAATTCCCTAAAAGCTAATCTACCAATTCTACCAAATCCATTTATTGCTACTCTCTTCTTCATAAATCCTCCTTATTCAAATACTGAACCACCTATAAATTCTCTTAATACATTATCATGTGGTATTAATTCTGAAGATATTGGATAGAATGCATTTAAAGCATTTAATAATCTTCTTGCTTCATCATATGCTTCACTATCTATTGGTATATTCTTTAATAATGGTTCACAGAATACTTTTAATACTCCCATCTCATATATATATGCAGTATTTAATACTTTATCTACTGTATCAGTATATGGGAATATAAAGTTTTCTTCACCAGTTCTTACATCACCCCATGTAAGAATAGTTTTTTCTGCATTACATCCTCTTGTTCTAAAATCTCTAATCATTCTTCTTAATAATCTATTATCTGTAGTTGATACATAGTTATGTCTATCTATTCCTAATGGTGTTAATGGAGATAGATAAATTTTATATATTACATTTTGATCTAATAGTTCTAATAATTTAGGATTAATAGCATGTAATCCTTCAACAACAACTACATCTTTTTCTCCTATAGTAATAGGATCAGCTAATGTATGACCACCTGTAGTAAAATCATATATTGGTAATTGTACTGCTTCTCCTCTTAATAGTTTATTTAAACATTCAGAGAAGAATTTAACATCAATTGCATCTACTGATTCATAGTCAACTTTGCCATCAGGTAAAATTGGTTTTTTATCATTTTCTAGATAGAAATCATCTAATGATATAGGTGTAGCATTAACACCATATGATGATAAATATAAAGCTAACTTCTTAGATGAAGTAGTCTTACCAGATGATGATGGACCAGCAAGTAATATAATCTTTTTATTCTTATCTATTACTTCTCTAGCTATATCATTAATATTAGAATTCATGATAATATCATTTTTTCTAATTAAATCACCTATCTTACCTTGAGCTATTATATTATTTAAATTAGATACATATGGTATACCTAATCTATTACTCCAATCATTATATTGAGTAAATGTTTCATATAATCTGTGTCTAAATGTGAAATCTAATTTACCATTAAAAGGATAAACAAGTACAAATTTATTAACATCTACATAATATAAGTCAAAGTATTGTAATACTCCTGTAGATGCAGGCATATCATGTGTATATAAATAATTATATTGTCCTTCAAGCGAGAATAAAGAAACAGCTACATTTGATATATTTAATACATTAAATGCTTTTTCTTTATAACCCTTATTTTTATAAAATTCATATGCTTCTTTTTTTGATACTATCTTTTTTTCAAATGGTATATTTTGTCCTACCATGACTTTCATATGTTCTTTTATTTTATTTAAGGCAGCTTGATCTATTGGTACACTTGCTTGTATTTCACCATATATACCATGATCTAAACTATGTTCGAAATAAACTTCTCCATTAAATAATCTTTTAACAGCATTAATAAACATGAATTTTAATCCTGATTGATATATCTTTAAATTCATAATGTTTCCCTCTTATTCTCTTCTAGCTTTTTAAGTTCATCGTTGATTTCTCTTAAACTAATCAACTCAGTCTTATTTCCAATATATTCATGTGGATTTTCTACTTTTATATCAGTATTTATATTTGTATCATCTGTTGGTACAGATTTGAAGGCTGTCTCACCTAATGTTTTTTCTGGTTTTGATTCAGGCACTTCAAAAGATTCTCCTACTTCATTATTTAATTGTTGAGGTTCTTCAATTTCAACTTTCTCACCAACATCATCTTTAATCTCATTTGTTATTTCAACTTTAACTATTTCATCTTCATTTACATTTTCCTCATTTATTGGTTGAGGTTCTTCAATTACAATAGAATCGCTTGTATTTTCATTAGTTAAAGCAACTGGTTCATCAATAGTAATTGGTGAATCATCTATAGTAGGAATAGGTATATCTATAGTTGGACGTGGTCCTTTAACTGTAGGTATAGTAGGTGTTTGTACAGTCTCAGTTGTTGGTACAACTGGTAATACTGAATTACTAGTATTTACTACAATATTATCTTGATATACATGTAATTGTGCTTTTTTGTTTTTCTTTTTATTAGCTATAATAATTATAATTATAGAAATAAAACCAGCACACACTAATATAATAATTGGTATTAAATACTTTTCCATGTTACACCCTTCTACTCTATAATATATTATATCAATTTACAACCATAGAAAAAAGACTATTAAATAGTCTTATACAATTCTTTTACTTTTGCTTCTTGTTCAGAACATCTTACACAATCATCTTTAATGCGTTCTTCCCACATCTCTTCATTGCCTTTTTCATCTATTATTAAATCTTTAATTAATCTTCCTGTTTCAAGACTCATATACTCTCTTAAAGGATTAGTTGTAGAACAATAGAACATTTTATCAAATTGATGATTGCCTCTAGGTGTTGTTGAAAAATAAGTTCTAGGTTTAGTACTTAATATAGTACTTAATAATATTTTAGCATCTTCATTTATATTATGAGTATTTAAGAACTCTTTAATATAGAATGGATATTCATCTGATTCATTAACTAATAAGTTCTTATATGGGAATAACATATCTCTATCAAATGCATCTTGAGCTACAAATAGATTAGACCAAATATTAGTTTCATCCATAATAAGACCAGCTTTGCTTCTATTACCTATTCTTTCATGTCTCATCTTTCTTAAGTTTTTAGATATTCTATTTAAACTCTTTAATAATGGATTAAATCCATATCCTTTATCTCTTATTAATACTTCAGCTTTTGATAATGGTAAGTTAGTATTAACCTTAATAATACTTTTAATATAGTCTACTCCTAATAGTATTCCTTCAGGAGTTAGATGAAATCTATATGTTAATGCACATCTATCTTCACCTTCTATTAAACTCATTTTATTAGCTATATTATAAGGTATCATTGGTCTATTATCTTTTTCAGAATATCTAGATAATCCTACTTTTTGTATATATTCATCCAAACTACTACCTATTTCAATATACTCTCCTACATCAGGTGTATGCATATATAAATATATTGTTCCATCAGGTAGTTCTTCATATGATAATGCATCATCATATAATATTTTTGTACCTTTAGGATATCTAATATAATCAAGAGTAATAGTATCTAAATCTCTTAAATCAGTTCTTTCTTCAACAGGTGGAAGTACTACTGAAGAATAATGAATAGATGAATCTTCTAAACTATGCCCATTGTATCTTTTAAGTAAAGTCTTCATATATTCTAATACATTACACTTTTCCTTCAATAAAGCATAATCTAGTTCTTTCATTAATTCATCATACTTGTCATTGTCTAATTTAAACTCTTTTCTAAAGAAAATCATTGTTAATACTCTCTTATAATAATCAATTTCATTTTCAGTCAAATCTTTTAAATTATCAATAACATATCTCATCACTATTTCAACAATTGGTTGATCACTTGTATTACATACATTAACTATATCTTTATGTGTTGTAATAACATTAAATAAAGCATCTATATCTTTAAGAACAAAGATAATATATTTCATAACTTTAACATCATCATTTTCATACAATGCAAACATTTTATTTTCTGCATAGGTTTGATTTCCTTGTAAGTCTGATTTTAATCTAATTAATTTTACATAAAACTCATCTTTAGCTTTTTCTTTTTTATTATATGGTTTTATAAGATTCTTCACTAGATTTATTTGTCTAGATAAAGATAAAGATACTCCATTAATGAATTCTATGTCATCACATTTATCAACTAGTTCATATAAGAACACATGATAATTATGTAAGAATTCTGGAGTATCTACTATTTCAGAAATATTGTTTTTAAATTCGACAGTTATATGTTTTAATAAGTCATCGAAAGAAAGGCAATGAAAGCTAGAAACAATCATAGCTAGATTGTTATTTCCATTTACAATTTCTTTAATATTTTGTTCAAATCCGCTGCTCATATAACTCACCCTGTCCACTATTAAAATTATAACACAATATTTGTTAAATATCTTTATATTTACACTAAAAATATGATATTATTATAAAGAATAGGAGTATATAATATGGACTACACATTTATATTTAAAATAAATAAGGATACCATATCTATAAACACTACTAAAAGAACTATAGATAAAAAGGGACTTAATAATACAAATGTAATTGATACAAAAGATTTAAGATTCTCTCCTGAGTATATTCAAGAGAATATGGATCTAGTGTCTACTTTTTTAAATGTTGTTATATTAAAAAAGAATATTACTATTTGTACAATTAATACAGATGCACACTTAGAAGATTTAGTGTCACTAGTTAATTGTTGGGAACATATTGATAAATTAATATTTAAACAAGATATTACAATTAACTTTGATATATTCATGAAACTACTTGAAAATAATTATCTTTCTTCTATGGAATGTTATAACATGCCTAAATATCTAATGGAAAGATTAGATATGAATAAAAAGATGAAAATTATTACAAGAGAAAAATATAATTATAAATCAACATTCATGATTGATAATTTATTATCATCTTATTCAGATATATATTATAAAAAGAATATAGTAATTACTACTACATTTGAAGGTGATGAATTAAATGAATTAAAGAACTTCATGGCAATTAATAATAATCTTAGAACAGTAAGATTTGTTAACTATTCAAATGAAGCTATGGCATTAGTCCTTAATGAAATTAAAAACTTTAATAAAAAGAATGTTACTATTATAATTGACGAAAAAACAAATGATTTAGATGTGGTATATAAAGCTATACCTTATTTAAAGAAAAACTATAAGAAATATATAAATGATCATAATATAAAATTTAAGATTAAATATTCGTTTGAATATAAAAAGAAAAACTTTATGAAAGAATATAATCTTAAATTATTATCTACTATTATATTAATAATAATAATTATATTATTATTTGTATTTGGAGTTAACTCTTATAAAGAATACATTGATGCAAATAAAGTTGATGATCAAATGGTAGAAATAAATGATATCTTAAGTGAATTTACTGAACAAGTTGATACACCTGAAGATGTTGATGTAATAGGAGATGAAACTCAAACAGGACAAACTAATAATTATGCTGGTACATATTACACTAACTATTCAAGAGTATTTGATGAATTACTTCAAATAAATGATGATACAGTTGGATGGTTAAAAGTTAATAATACTCGAATTGATTATCCAGTTGTACAAGGAAATGATAATAAATATTATTTATTCCGTGACTTTAAGAAAAATAAAAATTCTATGGGATGGGTATTCATGGATTTCAGAAATAATCCTAATGATTTAGATCCTAATACAATTATATATGGACATAATATTAAAGGTGGTATTATGTTCGGACAATTAAGTCAATTATTACAAAAATCATACTTATCTAAGGAATCAAATAATTATATTACTTTCAATACTAAACAAGGTAATATGAAATGGAGAATATTCTCAGTATATAGAATACCTGAAACAACTGATTACTTACAAAATAATTTCTACACTAAAGAGGACTTTAAAGCATTCATTAATATGATTCAATCTAGATCAACACATCAATTTAATGTTACAGTTACTGAAAATGATAAGATCTTAACTTTATCAACATGCTCTACTAATAAAACAAGAAATGTAGTACATGCAGTATTAGTTGAAACTACTCCTAATACTCCTGAAAAAGTTGAACCTATAACTGAAAGTCCAACAACTGTAGTAAATAATTAAATTAAAAAGGATGTTACTAAACATCCTTTTTATTATATTTCTGATTTTAGTTTAGGTAATTCAATATCTTCGTCATCAGCTGACTCAAGATTATTTAAATTAACTGTTACTAATGTATTACTTGCTTGAACACCAGGTATTCTGATTTCAGGCATTTCTAGTACATTAGATTCAACTATTTTCTTAGCATTTGCTCTTCTTATTACATGAACATCTACCTTATAAATAATTAATGATATTATCCATGCTACAAATAAACCAATTGCTAATTCATTTAAACTCATTAATACAGGTTCAGTGAATATAGCGAATTCATTAAATTCAATATTTGCACCATTCATATATTCTATAATACATAAGAATAAGAATGATATTGTTACTGGAACAGCAACATTTAATACTTTTACTAATTTTTTTTCTTTCTTATTAGCTAAAGTAACAAACATTATAATAAATGATATTACCATAGTTGCTAAGAATTCTAAAGTAGATGGAAAATATATAAATTCCATTAATTTAGTAGTTACATTATCCATGAATACTGTTAAAGTATCAATATAATTAATACCATAGAATACAGCAATTACTATACTTGCAACAGTTGCTACAGACTTAACTAATTTCTTACTTATTACCTTACTGAAACCAATAGATAATAATAGAATAGCTAACTCTAATATAATAAGTACTAATACTTCCGAATTAATTATAGCTTTAAAAGCATTCTTTAAAATTTGTAATAATGTTAATTCCTTCATTATTATCACTTCCCTTTTTATTAAGCTATAGTTACATTTGATAATTCAAATATAAATACAACTTGTTTATGATTATCTGTTCTATGACATGTAATCAATGTTAATGTATTAACGTCTCCATTTCTTTGGACTGTTATTGTACCAATCTTAGGTACATCATATCTATTTTTTAATGTATAGTCATACACTCTACCATTATAGGTAACATATGCATGAGCACCATCTTTAAGTTTATATAAGTCATTGAAGAATGAATACCATGATCTACCATTGTGACCAGCTAATATTAAGTTTCCGTTTTTTACATCAGGCATTGATGATCCTTTAATAAGCATTATGTTTTTACTTAATGTATTATCTGGATTATCAAAGTCTACAAAACCTCTTTTAATATTAACATCAGGTACTGATAAATAACCTATATAACCAGTAGTAGATGGTTGCACTGGACTAGTAATGTCGGGTTCTTCTTCATCTATTGTTTTTACCTCTTCAGGTAATTCAATTTGTTGACTTAATAACTCTATATTTTTTTCATTAAATAGGTTTGACTTAACTGATCCAAAATAATTGAATGTTAATAAGGCAATACCTATAAAGATGAAAAGAATACTAAGGGTTATCTTAGCATTCTTTTGTAGTTTTAGTAACATAAACCACACCAGAAATTAATAGTGTTAAACCTGCAATTGTCATGAATAATCCAGAAGCTCCAGTACTTGGAACAATGACTTCTTCTTCTTTTTCAGGAGTATTATAGAATACTACCATAACACTATCTTCATAAACCCCATTACTATTCTTAACTTGTAAAGCTCCACTTACTAATACTCTAAATGAAACTTTATCTTTACTTAGGATATAACCACTAGGTGCAGCTTTTTCTTCTAATGTATATTCACCAGGTTGTAATACTAATTGATATACTGAATCATTTGATACGAATTCTTGAACTACATTACCTTTGTTATCTTTAACAACTAAAGTAGCTCCAGGTAAATACTTATCATTTGATGCATCTTTCTTAGCGATTGAAGTTACATCTTTTAATTCATTAATCATATTAATCTTATCAACTTGTACATAGTTACCATTTACTTTAGCATATATTCTGCCGTTTTCATCAAGTTTGAAGTAAATAGTTGTTGTGCTTAATCTGTAGCCTTTTGGTGCAATAGTTTCAGTTAAACTATATTCACCTTCAGCTAATACTAATTTATGAGTTTCTGTTGTTGAAACCCAAGTTTCAATTTCTTTACCATTTGCATCTTTAACTACTAAAGTAGCACCTGGTATTTCATATTGTTGAGTTACATCAGTTTTACTGATTTTAACTTGATAATTTTCAATATAATTTTTAACTGTTAATGTGATAGTTGCTTGAACATCTTTTGTTTCAGTTTCTATCTTGTCATATAGTAATCTTTGATGTGCATCATTAGTATAATAATACCATGCTGATTCATCATTATATTGTCCTGCCCATTTTAATGTGAAAGTAACTTTTTTACCTTCAGGTATGTCAGTAACAGGAACTCTTACTACATAACCACCATCTGCTTTATCTCTTAATATTCTTGTATTAGGAGTAGCATTGATCATTGTTTTACTCATATCACCAATTAAGTTCCCTGAATCTACATAAATCTTAGAAGATTCAAAGTAACCATCTTTTTGTGTGAATTTTACTGAGTTTGTAGTTATATTAATATAACCATTTTTTGCTACATATGATTGTCTATAATGAACAGCGTCTGCCCATAACTTATAGATTGCTTTAGATACTTCTTTAGTAGTAGCATCTACTTCAGCATTTTCAATTGTAGCTGCGGCAACGATTAATTTCTTGAATGGTTCTTGTAAATTGTTGTCATTATTATTTAACCAGTCTTGATAGAAATAAACGGCCATTTGTGTGATATAGAAGTCTTTATTAGCATCACCAGTATTTGATTTATGCTTTAAGATATATTCTATACCTTCATCCATAGTACCTGTTTTAGTATATGTAAGATTTCCATCATATTTCTTATGTAAGTCTATACAATATACATATGTACCATCTGTTGCTTTCTTAGCGATTAATGCATAATCATCGTTATTACCAGCAGAGTCTACATATTTGATGTAGTTTAATTTTACTCTATCATCTTTGTGAGTAACGAATGTCTTTGGTAAAATTGTATCAGCATTAACTGTTACAATACCACCAAATAAGAATGCAGCTAAGATCATCATGATTGTTAAAAATTTAAATCTCTTCATAATCCCTTTCCCCCTTGAATTGCGTCTTATTATACCACAATTCCTAAAAATTGCAAATTTTCAGACGCTTAGATTTAATTAGAAAATTAGCAGCACAACAAACCTTTCTTTTCTAATGGTTTCCTATTATAGCACAGAGGTTTATAAAATGCAAAAAAGTCTTGCATCAATCAAAAATATGTGTTATATTTGAGTAGTCAGCAAGACATGAAATGGATCTTTAGCTCAGTTGGTTAGAGCATCCGGCTCATAACCGGGCGGTCATAGGTTCGAGTCCTATAAGATCCACCATTTTTTTTATGCGGGTATGGCGAAATTGGCAGACGCGCTAGACTTAGGATCTAGTGGATTACTCCGTGGAGGTTCAAGTCCTCTTACCCGCACCATCGATAAAATAATGCTCTTATTGAGCATTTTATTTTTGAAAGTATAATAAAAACCAGTTCATTTGAACTGGTCTTTTTTTATTCATTTATAGAATCTATAGCATCTTTAATAACCTTAACACTATTAGCCATTTTAGCTGTTTCTTCTTCATTTAATTGTACAAAAATACGCTTAAATACTCCATTTTTATTAATTATACAAGGTGTTGAGATAAATATTTGATTATCTGGATCATAATTAGATATAGATAATATACTATGCTCATCTTCTAATATAGCATTAGTAATTTTTACTAATGATGCACCTATTCCATAATAAGTTGCACCTTTACGCTTAATAATATCATATGCTGAATTCTTTACTTCATCAGCAATTTTCAACATTTCATCTTTAGTTAAATAATTATCTATACTTTGTTGTGCTATTACAGCAGATGACCATGGAATAAACTCAGAATCACCATGTTCACCCATAACATAAGCATCTACATCTTTTGGATTAACATTTGTTTTCTCACCTATCATATATTGTAATCTAGCTGTATCTAATGTAGTACCAGATCCTATTACTTTATATGATGGTAATTTAGAATATTTCCATGTCAAATAAGTCATAACATCAAGGGGGTTAGTTGCTACAACAAATACTCCATCAAAACCTGTACTCATAACATTAGATATTATGTCCTTAAATATGACTGAATTCTTATTCAATAAATCTAATCTAGTTTCTCCTTCTTTTTGATTAGCACCAGCAGCTATAACAATTATTCTTGCATCTCCACAGTCAGAATAATCACCTGCTTTAACATCTACTTTCCAAGGAGCATATGGTAATGCATGATTTAAATCTTCAGCTTCACCAATTATCTTTTCTTTATTAACATCTATTAATACTAGTTCATCTACTCTGCTACCTTGATTAAGTAATGCATATGCATATGACATACCAACATTACCACAACCAATAACAACCACTTTATTATTCATATTATCACCTATATTAATTATAAAATAAAAAGATGCTTTTATAAAGCATCTTTTTTATTAATCACATTTGCCATCATTGTTGAAATCCCAACAATAGTTATAGTCTTCTGTTGTAAATAGTATTCCTGTAAATCTACTTGATGTTACTACTTCAGTATCAGCAGCTGTTTGCCATTGACCAAATGAAGAAGGAGTAGTATTTGCAGTTACCTCAACAGAAATACATGGAGGAACTTCAGAAACATTATAGAAATTAATATTATATGTTTTATTAATATCTACAGATTCAGCAAATCTTCTAATAAAGTTTTCAATAACTTTTTCTCTATTAATCTTTAATCTACCATAATTTTTAGTATCTTTATAGTTGTCTGGAGTAATTGGATTTTTTGGAGAATCCGCAATATAACCATAGTCAACCGATTCCTTCATGGCAGCTGATAGAGATTCTTTAACAAGAAAGAATGATTGTTCATCTGTTATTGAATAGTTTTGCAATAATATCATTATTGCAAATATTGAAATACCTAATACTACAATCCAGTATCCCCAAATGCTTTCCTTCATTTGCTACATCACCTTTCTATGTTATTATAATTCCATCTTAATCTTTCTCTAACAGAATTAATATTACCATTAAATGTATTTATCTCTAATCCTTCAAAGCCACTACCACCAGATATAGCAGTTAAGAATTTAGAATAACATCTTTCTGCTACACCATTTTCAGTTTTTACTCCGTCTTGGCATTCAAGTGTGAAATCAGTATATCCACCTTGATATAATCTCTTTTTATTATAAGATCTAATAGCTTTTAAATCTTTAGGAGTTAAAGTAAATGAATATGTTAAATTTTCAGGAGCATAAGTTTTATCCTTCTTAGCTGTTTCAACAATTTTACTTAACTCTGCTTTACCTACAGGATCTACTAACCAGTTATGAGCTACTGAATTCTTATATAATTCATCATATACAAATGGATTAAGATTATCTATTTCTTTATATTCAAATGGAATAGTAACGTTTCCACATTGTTTATCACCATAACAAGAATGACAAATATCTGTATCTGTAGTAACAACTTCATTACACTTACCTGTTTTAGGGATCTCATTATCAATTATAATCTTACATGTAGAAGTTGCTCCATCTTCAGGACCACCCTTACATGTATCTGTCTTAAGTAAGAATTCATCCCATAAGTAATCTTTACCAACATTACTCATTGTGAAATATGTTTGGAATTCACCTTCCATATGTGTCTTTGTAACAAAGTATGTTCTATCATGAATTGTATAGTTTTCTGTTGTTACATATCCAACTTCACCAGCAGGAACTAATGTATATAATTTATTGTTTTCTGAATCTGTCCAATAACATTCTTTCCATGCAACATCATCAGTAGTAAAGTTCTTATGTGATTCATATTCTGAATCCTTATGATCTTTAACTATAGCTTTTTTACCAAATGATGTTGAGAATGGGAATAATGTATCAACCCAATGTCCACCAGCAGTTGCAAAATCTGTAACTGTATCAATTCCAGTTTTATATTCTTTTATTGAATATTTATCTGCATCAATACCATGTTGTCCACTAGCACCACCAGAATCTCCATCAGGGTTCCATGAACTTTCACCACCGTGTTGAGTACCCTCAGAACAATGTCTTGTAAATGGAATCGTTCTTAAATCAGTTTGAACTTTACCATAATCATTAATATATGCTTGTGTATAAGAGAATTGCATTTCAGGAGTTTCAGTTATTTTAACTATCTTTTCTGCTTCTGTATCACATTTAGTTAATCTTTCTTCCAAGCTCTTAGCTTCTTTTGCAGCGTTTTCAACTACATCGCCACCATTTTCTTTAGCAGTTCTATAATCACTAATCTTTTTGTCTGGATCAACTTTTACACCAGGACTAGGTTTTGATGTACATGAAGGAGCTTTGTCTGTAACAGATTGACTACAAGATAATCCAGTACTACTGTTACTTGGATTTGTAGCTTTACCACCAGCAGCCTTAGCTGCATCATATTTATCTTGTGCATCTTTCTTAGCATCTGTATGAGCTTTATCAAAGTTTCCTTCCCATTTTTCAACATCTGATTTATTTAAGTATCTAGTTCCATCACTTGGACTTTCAACATGATCATATACTACATTAATATATGTATATTTCTTTTCACCATCAAATGCAGTGTGTTCAGGTCCTCCATCGGCATCTATTTTTATAACATTATATTTATACTTATTATTTGTACTTGCTTGAACATAATCAAATTTATAACTACGAGATTTAACATCGGTAATAGATTTTTTCTCAGTACCACTGTTACTAGTACCATCTTGATCGGCGTCAGTAACTACTGGCGAACCATTAACGTATGTTGTTTGTGTACAATCCCAAGACCAGCTATATTCCCATTCACATGCAACTTCAGTTATTCCTGTATCCGAATTCAAACTGATCTTTCTACTTTCTTTTTCGCCTTCAACTTTTAAATCTTCCCATACCATTTGATATGCTTTATTTTGTTGATGTTTATTATAACCTTCTACTTGTTTTTCAACTTCACCAAAGTATCTACCATACCATTTTTCATAATTAATTAATGTTCTACATCTATAGTACATTGTTAATATTGGTCCTGTTATTTCTCCACCTTCACCAGAGCCTTGACTAGCTAGTTTGAAATATCTACCAGCCTTAGCATAAGTTACTCCAGGAAGTTTATAATGCATTGATTGAACACAATATAAAGAGCAGAATTCTTCATCTATTACTGTGTCTAAATAAACTTCAGCACCACATTTTAATTTATAATTTTGAACATCTAAAGTTTTGTTATAACAGAAGATGTTATTTAATATTTCTTGACGGAAGTTTTTATATCCACCATCTTCACAGCAGTTATTAGAGTCATATACTGGATCACCAGGTAATCTAAATGTTGTACAGTCATCTCCAGCATCACCTTCACCAGCTTCCTCACAGCTATCACAGTCGAATTTTACTGGGAATTCATCACCGATTAAATCAGGTCCCAATATTAAGAATTGTTGTGTTTCATTTCCATTACCTGAGCATTTATAAATTGTTTTACCAGGCTCGCCACTTACCTGTTGAACATCAGCAGCAGTAATTATGATACTTCCTTCACAATTTGTTTCACTTGTAGGTGTTACAACAAGTTCTCCAGTTGTACCATTCCATTCTTTAACTGATGCAATTACATTACCATCACTTATTACTTTTAGTCTTCCTAGTTCACCAGGAACAGTTTTATCGATTCTATACTTAACTATTTTTGCCCCAGAACCATTTTCACTTTCAATAACTTCTTTTACAGTTAACTTAACTAACTTTCCTTGAGCACCAGCCTCTTCAGTAATAGTACTCGCAGTATAAGTTGTAGTTATATTATCTTTTAATGTTCCTTTAGCTCTTTGATCATTTGCAACTAATGTAGCATCTTTCCACATAGCAAATGCGCTAGGAGCAATTCCACTTCTTAAAACATATCCATCAAATTTTGGATCTTGAGCAATACCCATATAATACATAGTTGATGCAGCGAATGCTATACGATATTGTTGAGTTGCTTCCATTGCAAAGTTGTCATTATCCTCAATACCATTACTTTGGAAACCTGCTACACGTATAGCTAAAGCTAACGCAGCTTTGTCTGCAGTAGCACCATACTTACTTAATAAATAGTATGCTTCAGCATAATTCTTAGGATTAGCTAATTCACATGATAAATTTAAACCATGAGATCCAGTATAATCTGGAGAAATACAGTATGCAGGATAAGGTCCTCCACCACCATCAGGAATAAATTGATAATCAAAGTACTTATAAGCATGTGTACAACTTGAACATCCTAAGTCCATAGGAATTGCTGAACCAAAATTAACATGTCCTGTTATAGTTCCAGTTTTCTCATATGCGGCATTAACAGATGTAGTTGCAGTTAACATTATAATAGTTATAAGTATAAATAATAATCTCTTAGTCTTCATATTACTTTCTTCTCCTTTTTATAACTATCACAACTACACCAATTACTACAACAACACATGCTACTATAGCAATCATTAACACCTTATTATCTTTAATCTTTTCAAATATACTCTTGTTTTGTTCTTGTTCTTCTTGTTGTTTCTTTTCTTCTGCTTCACGTTTGAATTCTTTGTATTCTTTAGTTATAGCATTTCTTAATGTAGGTTCATCTTGCTCCCAAACAAATGAAGAACACATTTTCATATCAGGGTATTCACTACAAGCGTTTGTTTGTCTTAGTTCATTTAATCTAGGAAGTTTAAAAGTAAACTCTCTAAATAGTACTTCTCCACATTCAGTATTTGCTGAATAAACTTTAACATCATATGTTCTTATATAAGCATTTTCTGTTTGATCGAACTTAACAATTCCATCTTGTGCATCACTTGCTTTATATGTTTGAACTTGATAGTCTAAGTCATTTTCAAGTTTAACATATACATTATCAGTTATTCCTTCAATGGATATTCTTAATGCAGGACCGTATATGTCTATTTCACCAAATTCACCATCACCATTTAAATCAGTGTCAAGTTCATCTGCTTTACCAAAGTAATAATCTGATACAACTTCATATTTAATATTTACATTTTTTGCATCTTCTTTAATTTTATTATTTACTTCTTCAGTACATACAGTATTACTTGTATCAACAATTACTTCATCAGTTGCAACTGAGTTTTCTTCATAATATTGATCTTTAGTTTTTGGTTTATATGTAATTGTATATACTAATGCAGCTATTAATAATCCTAGTATTAATATTGCAATGATAACTGGTATATACTCTCTTTTAAATCTATAAGGTTGATAACTACGACTCATACTATACTGTCCTCCTTAATTTTTATTATTAAAACAACTATTACTACTAGATCAACAACTATACCAATTGATAATCCAATAATTGCATATTTTCTAATTTTTTCAAATCTTTCCATCCATGTATTATATTGTTCATCTTTTTCACATGAATAACATTCAGTTGGAGCAATTTCTCTATTTAATTCTCTTTGTTTTCTTAATTGTATAGCAGCACCTTCAAGAGTTAATTTAAAGTCTTGAGATGTCCATTCCTTACAATACATATTATCTTTAGCATCATAATATTTGCATTCATCTATTTGAGAAATCGGATTCCATCTTGGTTTTGTTAATGTTATTGTTTTTAATGTATCTGCACATCCTATTTTTGTACTTTTAACACTTATCACATATTTTTTTATTATATTTATATCATTATCTTCTATTGTATATATTCCTGTATATTTTCCATCTTGCATAGAAGTATCAAAATTAAAAACTGTAATAGTGTTTTTTGAAGATGTTGCGTATTTACCTTTACCAGTGCTCCAGTTATAAGATACATACAAATCATCAGTTAGATTGTAGATAATTATATTTATGTAATATGTTCCATCTTCTCTTTGTTTAATCTCATACGCTGCAGTAACATTTTGAGCTATTTTTTTTGCCTCAGCTTTATCTTTATACGTACAAGTAGATTCAGCATGTACAATAGGAATGCATACTATCATAAGAATAATTATCATCATTCTTATAATTTTTTTCTTCATGACAACTCCCCATATTCTATAAAAAGTATACCATATTAAAGAGATAATAATCAATAAAACTATACAACAAAATACTTTCAAACATTAAAAAATAGGAAGCTGACAACTTCCTATCTTCAAGTTTAGATCCTCTATACCAAGCAATTGTCAGATTGCTAGATATAAAAGCTCATCCATAAACGAGTTTTCTTTCTCCTATAGCTATATACTTAGTACTAGATGAGGTATAACAATACATCACAGGAATTGAGAAAATATTAAAAATTCAATATAGTATGTTCAACATAACTAATCAAATAAATAATATTCCGACAACTAAGTAAGTCATGTAATTTGTTTTTATAATTAGGCAGACGAATTTAATCATCACAATCCTAATTATTTTATTATTATACAAAATACATATTATTATTTTTATATGATTTTTTTAATAATTAAGATTTGTTTGGATAAATCAATAATTATTATAAATCACACACTTAGTTGTCTACCATACTAAGTAATTTCATTGTAATATTTGTATATATAAAAGTCAACAATATTTTTTATTTTTTTTAATTTTTTATTATACTTGACACAGCTATTGTTCCATCAGCTGCTGCAGTAGTTAATTGACGTACTTCTTTTTGTCTTACATCACCTATTGCATATACTCCTTTTATACTAGTTTCCATGGTATCATCAGTGATAATATAACCTTGTTCATCTACCTTAACATCAAAGGTAGCATTAGGTATTCTACCTATACACATAAATACACCATTTACATCTAATTCTATATCTTTTCCATTTTGATCAACAATTATTTTATTAATCATTGGACTACCTTTTATTTCTTTTAAGTTAGCATTAAGAATAAATTCAACATTTTCTTTACTCTTTAATAATTCTAATTGAGATTCTTCAGATCTAAATCCATCTCTTCTATGTATTAGGTATACTTTTGAAGCAATATTAGATAAATATATTGCGTCATCAATCGCAACATTACCTCCACCTATAACAGCAACTACTCTATTCTTAAAGAAGTTACCATCACATGTGGCACAGAAAGATAAACCTTTTCCTACATATTCTTCTTCATTAGGTAAACCTAATCTTCTAGGTTTAGCACCTGTAGCAATTATAACTTTTTTACATTCATACTTATTATCATTAGTACTTATAGTAAAGTTATTATCAACACCATCTATTTCTAATA
This sequence comes from uncultured bacterium, assembly GCA_946643435.1. GTDB lineage: Bacteria > Bacillota_I > Bacilli_A > RF39 > UBA660 > UBA6985. The sequence goes on along the minus strand of CAMPCD010000002.1, from coordinate 65,531 downwards.
CTTTTTCTTGTTTAATTTCTACACCACAGTTTTTAGCTTGATTATATATAATCATTCCTAGTTCCGCTCCACTTATATGTTCAAAACCAGGATAGTTTTCAACACTAGACGCAGTAATTATTTGTCCTCCAAATGTTGATTCTTCTAATAATAGAACATTTTTAGATGCTCTTTTTAAATATATTGAGGCAGTTAATCCAGCGATTCCTCCACCTATTACTATTACATCATATTTCATTTGTATCGCTCCTTAATGAGTTGTATACAATTTAATTATACATCTTTTTCTACAAATTGCAACAAAAAAGAAGTATTAACCTAATACTTCTTTAATCTTTTGTTTAGCTGTTTCTACAGTTTCCATATTTGGCTTCATAACATATAACTTTTGATGAGGATAAGAATATGTATATTCCATTGCTCCGGTACCTGTTACATTATATGAATCAATATTCCATTTAGCCATATCATTTACTTGCATTTTAACTAATGATGTAATCTTATCTGCATCCATATTAGTTTCAAATGAATTATTTAATGATTTTAATATATCTGAATATTTATTTAATAATACAGTAGATGATGAAACCTTTTCTATTATTCTAGTAATAACTTGTTCTTGGTTTTCACCTCTATGTTTATCTCCTGTCTTATAAGCATGTCTTTCTCTAGCAAATGCTAAAGCACATTTACCTTTTACATTATTATTCCATCCTGGTTTATAAGAACATGTATCATCTACATATGATTTAACTGTATAGTTTTGATCATTATAAATATTAATACCACCTATAGCATCTACTACCTTAATAACAGATTGGAAATTAACTCTAATATAGAAAGGTATTTCAGAATCATATAAATCTTCTATTGTTGCAATAGATGAATTAATTCCACCTTTCTTAGTTCCTGCATGAGTTAATTTATCTTTTAATCCTGTAGTACCATGTAATTGTACATAGTAATCTCTTGGAGTATGTACTAATAATATCTTTTTAGTATCAGGATTAACTGCCATTAAAATATTAACGTCAGATAAACTTCTTGTAGGCATTGAATTACTTCTTGTATCAATACCTGAAATATATACCACAAATGAATTCTTAGTAACATTAATATTCTTAGAATCTTTTTTATCAATCTTAACCTTTATTTCAATAGTATCTAATACTTTTACACTATTCTCAAATTCTAAATCATTTTCTACTTGAGTTTCATAGTATGAAGAATCACATATAACAATCATAGTCTTATCTTTCTTTAATTTAGTTAAATCACCCATGATATCTTCTGTATTAGTTATTTTATTATCAGGAATTCTATTATTTATTTGATTAATTAATTCATCGCCTTCTGTTTCATTAAATAAGATGATATCTTTACCTTTTAAATCTTCTATAGAATTATATTCTGATTTAGTTGATACCATAATATTATAAACAGATACATCATATTGTGCATTGAAGTTATATTTAATAAAATCAATGAATTCACCCATCTTAGGAATTGATAAACATTCTACTGCTACTATCAATACTAATAATAAGTCTAATATTATAGAAAATACTTTCTTTCTCTTTATTGTTAATACAAAGTGAGTTACTAGGAATACTAATAATACTGCACTAACTAGTATTAAGTATTTATCAGGTACAATTCTTGTATTATACATAGTATAAACAAAGAATATACTAGCTAATAATAAAATACTAAATAATACAAAGTTAAAGAATAGTAATTTCTTTCCCATTTTTTTACTTGTTTTATTTATCTTCTTGGTCTTTTTCATAATACACCTCTTTTTACGTTTAATAATTATACCACAATATCAAAAAAATATAAATTATTGATTACAATAATAAATAGTATGTTATAATATCAATTATGGGAGGATGAATAAAAATGAAAAAAGTAAAAGGATCAACTATTGCTATATGTGTATTAGTTGTATGTGTATTAGTAGAAACAATATTATTAATAACTGGTGCTTTAACTAAGGTGCCTAAGAATGCTAATGGTGAAGATATCGTAGTATCATTAAACGATGGAACACAATTAACAGTAAATGATGTATATAAGGAAATGAAATCTAAATATGCATTAACTACTATTCTTGAAAGTATTGATAGTAAAATATTAACTACTGAATTTGCTGATAAGAAAGATGAAGTAGAAAAATATGTAAGTAATGCTAAATCTAACTTAAAAGCTAACTATGGTTCTGATCAAGAATTAGAAACAGCTTTACAAAACTATGGATATGAATCTTTAGAAGATTACTTATCATTAGTAAGAACTAGTCAATACAACACTTATGCAACTACTGAATATGCAAAAACACTAATAACAGATGATGAAATCAAAAAATATTATGATGAAAAAGTATATGGAGATATGTCAGGTGTTCACATTTTAGTTAAACCTGCATCAACTTCAAATGATGATTTAGATAAAGCTAAGAAAAAAGCTGAAGAAGTTCTTAAAGCAATTAAAGAAGATGTAAATAATGGTACTGATGTAAAAGAAGCATTTGAAAAATATAAAGATGATACTTCTGTAACATATCAAGATTTAGGAACATTTAATTATACTCAAATGGATGAAGCATTCTCTAAAGCTGCTTATGCATTAAAGGTTAATGAAATGTCTTCTACTCCAGTTAAGTCTTCATTCGGATATCATATAATCTTAAAGACAGCTGAATTTGATAAACCAAGTTTAGATGATAAGAAAGAAGAAATTAAAACAACATTAGCTGAAACTAAATCTAATGATGATTCTACATTAAGTGTTAAAGCAATGATTAATCTAAGAAATAAATATGGATTCTCTATTAATGATTCAGACATTCAAACTTATTATGATAGATCAATTAATAGACAATTAAATCCAACAACAACAAATAAATAAGAGGTCTAACCTCTTATTTTTATTTGCATTAATTTATTTCTATGTTATTATAAAGGCATAAAGAAAAGAGGACAGCATAATGAGTATAACAGTAAGAGACTTAGTTTTAGGTTTAAGTGATGAATATCGTATTAACCAACGCAGATTAAAAATTATAGAAAATCAATATTTTATTCCTGCACCAAATGGTGAACCAAGTAAATATAGAATTGATTTGAAAAATTATTATGAGTATTATAATTTTTTATTCTATGAACATAATCATAATCTATACTTAGAATTTTTAATCAAAAAAAGACAAAACGCTATTTTGGATATGTTAGAAAAAATTAAAGAGCTATTAAATAAGGGAGAAATAAAAGTTACACACACGCTACCAGGATCAACTGATGAATGTGGTAAATTCTTAATACTTCCTCAAAGTGATTTATATTCACATGATGGTTATTCGATAGATACAATCAAAGAAATGATTGATGATTTTATATTTAAAAGTGTTTTTGTTAAAAACATAGTAGGACTTAACTATGAAGATAAAGATAAAAAGATGACTATTACTACTAAACCTCAAGGAATTGTAGTAACAACAGAAGGAACATGCGATTGTCCACCAGTTGGAATATCATATAAACCATTAACTGATACAATTAGTATTACTTCTTATGAAGAAGCTGCATACTATGATCAAATAATGTCTGTATTTAATACACCAATTGATGAAGAGGCTTTAAATAAACATCAATTAAGCGCTATCAATAATAGTGAATATGTTGATAAAGCAAGAATGAATTTTAGTATCAATAACTTAGGTAATACAAGAAATACTAGAGCATTCTATCCAGTACTTGTTGATGATGACAGTGTTGAATTAGACTACGCAAAAAATAAAAAGATATAGTTTAAACTATATCTTTTTTTATATTCCACAAACAACAGTAGTTTCAACTCTTATATCACTATCACCATATGGCTCAATAGGATATATTACTACTTTAGTATTATAGTAATCACAATTTTCATTAGTCTTATAATTCTTAAATTGAGATAATATACTATCTTCTTCGTTAATCTTATATTTAGCTAAGTCATTCAATGTTAACTTAATACCATTATCTTTAAAACTAACTACTTTATTTCTATCACTAGATAATACAACTTTATAATAGTAATCTTTATAGAAAGTAGTAGCCACTTCTTTTAGAGTATTATTTAGTTTTTCTGTTTCTTTTTGTTTTTTATTATTAACAGATGATACTACGATAAATACAAATAAAACAATTATAATTAAACCTACACCTATTAGGACTTTCTTAATAGTATTATTCATAGTTAATCCCTTCTATTTGATAATCTAGCAACATAGTATAATATTTCAAGTATTGTTGATAATATACCAGCTATATATGTATAAGCAGCAGCTTTTAACATCTTCTTTGCATCTTTACTTTCTTTATCTTCAACCATGTTGTATTCTTCAATAAACTTTAATCCACGTTTAGATGCATCAAATTCACATGGTAATGTTACTACTTGAAATACTAAACCAAATAGCATAAAGGCAATACCAGCATATATAAAATTAATAGAACCTAATATAAAACCAATCATGATTAGAATATAAGAAGCTTTTTCACCAATTTGTACTGTAGGTACAATCTTAGATCTAAATACAGCCCACTTATAACCTTCAGCATGTTGTACAGCATGACCTGCTTCATGAGCAGCTATTGCAATAGAAGCAATTGATTTGCCATTGAAAACATCTTTAGATAATCTTATAACTTTTCTTTGAGAATCAAAATGATCTGTCATATTACCATTTGTTTCAACAATATAAATATTATTTAAATTATTGTTATCTAATATTTTTCTTGCTACTTCTTGTCCAGTTATACCCTTTAAGTTGTTTTTCTTCTTCATAGATGAATAAGTTATATTCAACTTAATGTAAGCAAAAAGAGGAATAAGCATCATAGCAAAAAATGCTATTACTGTAATTGCTAAATTACTCATATTATTACTCCTAACTATTTATTATTTTATATGTAGTACCTTCTCTTGTATCAATTAATTCAATACCTTTTTCTAATAATTCATTTCTAATTGAATCAGCTAACTCAAAGTCTTTATTTTGTTTAGCTTCTTTTCTTTTTTCAATCAAACTTAATATTTCTTCTTCATTTTCAGCATGTTTTTCTTCTTTAATTAAATCTAATGCAAATACTTTATCAAATTTATTAATTAAATCTAATTTTGTATGACCATTTACTTGTTCATCTTTTAATAGTTCATACAATACTGATATAGCATTAGCAGTATTTAAATCATCAGATATAGCATCGATGAATTTACCATTATATTCATTAAATGACCCATCATCTAAATCTCCAGAATCTTTAATACTAGCTATTTTATTCTTTAATTTATTTAAAGTTTGTTCAGCTTGATTTAAATTATCAAATGTAAATAATAATTGTTTTCTATAATGAGAGTTTAAGCACATAAATCTAAATGCAATAGGATCATATCCTTCTTGTTCAAGAACAGATACTGTTAATATTGCACCTTTAGACTTACTCATCTTACCTGATGAATCAAGTAAGTGTTCATTATGGAACCAATAATTAGTCCATTTATGTCCAAGATAACTTTCTGATTGAGCTATCTCATTTGTATGATGAGGGAATATATTATCTACTCCACCACCATGAATATCTAAACGTTCTCCTAAATATTTTATTGAAATACCAGAACATTCTATATGCCATCCTGGATATCCTTTACCCCATGGAGAATCCCATTGTAATTCTTGGTTTGCAAATTTAGATGAAGTAAACCATAAAGCAAAGTCTGCTTGATTTCTTTTATTAGAATCTTCTTCTACTGATTCTCTTGCACCAACTACCATATCATCTTGTACATGATTAGTTAATTGATAATAATCTTTTACTTTAGATACATCAAAATAAACATTACCACCTGATTGATAAGCATATCCATCTTCTAATAATTTAGTTATCATCTTAATATACATATCTATTTCACCAGTAGCTGGTTTTAATATATCAGGTCTCTTTAAATGTAATTTATCATAGTCTTTAAAGAATTCTTCTGTATAAAACTTAGCTATTTCCATAGCTGATTTATGTTCTCTTTTCATTGCAGTAATCATTTTATCTTCACCAGTGTCTGAATCACCTGATAAATGACCTACATCAGTTATATTCATAGCTCTAGTTACTTGATATCCTAAGTATTCTAATGTTCTTACTAAGATATCATGTCCTATATAGTTTCTCATATTACCAATATGTGCATAATGATATACTGTAGGACCACATGTATATATTTTTACTTTACCTTCTTCAATTGGTTTAAAATCTTCTATTTGTCTTGTTAATGTATTATATAATTTCATTTCTATTTCCTTCCTATCTTTTTTATTTTATATATAAATAAGAAGTACAACATCGTTTTGTAAACATACTCATCAATTCCTTTTAAATGTATTATATAAAAATACTCTTGTTATTTCAACAAGAGTTATATTACTCTAGGCAATACATAAAATGATATAAAAGCTAATAATATAGCAATTAATATTAATATTATTACAAGATAAAAAACAATATATGGATTCTTCTCTTTAATAATTACTTCACTTTTAATTGGTACTATTACTTCTTTTACTTCATTATTATCATTACGAATAGGGTTCCCTTGAGCATCTACTTTAATGACTTTAGCAAAATTGTTTATTTGTCTAACAGGTCCATTGTTCATATTGCTCCTCCTATTCTATATAATTATTATATCATTTATTCTATTGTATTTAAATAATTAACAATAGTTGTTAAAAACAATTTATTTGATGGTCTACTATCATAATAAGATGCATAGTATTCAAATATTTGATTTAACAATCCTATATTGCCATGTAGAAAAGTACCATCTATACATGTTCTTATTGCTCTTTCAATTGAACATGTACTTGTTGAAAACATGTTAGCAACATCTCTATTTAAATCATTAAGGATTATTTTCTTATGCATATTATATTGTTTATTTATTAACAAAGATTCTTCAACTATATAATTATATCCTTCGTAAGAATGAGACATGCCTATTTTGTTTAGTACATTTTCTATTTTTCCCCTTTTCAACCTTTCTGCCCTCCTTATCCATTTGGGTATTTTAAAATAAAAGGAAGATATTGACAAATATCCTCCTTAATAAAGTTTTTATAGATTGGTTGAGTTTATATGAAATCATTTTTTATTTATATTTAAATTGACTAGCAATTGATTGTTAATTTTATTTACATTTTCTTATCTATTTCTATATTATCATCTCCTTGTCTGATTACATAATAACAAGCTAATATGAAAATTAAATGAAATAAAAAAGAAATGTATTAATTTACATTTCTTTTATCCTACAACATCAATAGACTCTAAAATATAATCATAGTCTTCAAGATTAAAGATTGTTCCACATGAAGGGCATTTTCCTGTATTAGATAAATCAGCATGTTGTCCACATGAAGGACAATGTCTAGATTCACTTAATTTCTTAGCATTTGCAGATTTTTTTAAGACTAAATCATATACTCTTTCTGTTCTGATTTGATCATCACCAGATATCTTCTTACGTGTAGCTAAATCAATTACATAATCTAAGAATCTACCTACTAATCTAACATTTACTAGGATATTACCTTCTTCATCTAAATGGATATTTGTTATTTCAGTAGATTTAACATTTAATTGTCCATACATATGTCTTTGATTTTTATTTTTATATTGTTCTACTATAGGAGCATATTGTTCCATTACTTTATCAGATACTTTATGATCTACTCTTGATAAATCGTTAAACATTAGTGCAGTAAACAACATAACATAGATATTATCTACTTTAGTGTAAAACATACCATTATCTAATGTTGAGTCATAACTATTAATATTCATATTTTACCTCTTATCGATATTGTCCTTTAACATTTTCTTTTTTAACCATAACAAATTCTTTTGATCCTTTAACAAGTACAGCATCACAATATGGACATACTTGAGAAGCAGTATCTTTTAATTCACCACCACAGTTAGGACAATTTGTTATTTCAGATCTTATACTTCTTTCTAATGTAATAATATAATTATTATCCATTATCTTAGCAGGATCTCCATGTCTAACTGAATTATCAGTTGTATCAATTACATAGTCTTTCATTCTAACATGTAATTTAATCTTAACTTCTTCAGTTAAATCAGTTTTATTAATTGATATAATACCACCATCAACATAAGTATAATCATCCATGATATTCTTACCAGATTCTAATTCTAATGTTTCAAGTTGCATCTTATAGTTATTAAATAATTCATCACTTAATAAGTCTCTTAATTCATCATACTTGAAGTTTTCCCATGCTTCTTGAATCTTAACAAATAAATCAAATGATTGTTTCATGAACTCATCAATATTAATTGATGAATCAATTGCATTAACTTCATCTTGAGTCATTAATCTAATTTCATATCTATTTGAAGAATAATAACTTGGAGCTCTTTTAGAAATTATAATAATAATTATTGTTGTCACAAAAATTATAAATATGAATAAAGATAAATTAAAATCTCCATCAAAAGAACTACCATAACTTGATGAAGAACTATAAGAATGGTATGAACTTCCTCCTGAATATGAACTACCTCCTGAGTAAGAAGAACTACTACCTGAAGAAGAATAAGATGAGTCCCATCCTGAGTCAGCTCTAGTTCTACTTAAAGGTAATAAAACAACCATGATAGCAAATACTATTAATAATCCTTTAAAAAGTTTTTCTTTCATATATCCTCCTAATTACAACTATTATATCATTAATTATGAGTTATTATATTTTTTATTTGTATCCACTCTTGATTGTTTCTTTTTTAACCATTACAAATTTGCTTGCTCCCTTAACAAGAATAGCATCACAGAATTCGCATTTTTGAGATGCTTGATTTTTAATTTTAGCACCACAATCAGGGCAGTTAGTTATTTCATTATTTAAACTTCTTTCAAGAGTAATGATATATGTATTATCCATAATACCATTTTTTTCTCCATGTGTAACCTTATTAGTTTTAGTATTAATTACATAATCTTTCATTTCAACATGTAATTTAACTCTTAACTCTTCTAAATTCTTTTTCTTATCAATTGAAATAATTCCACCACTTATATACTTATAGTCACCCATGACATTCTTGCCATCTTCTAATTCTAATGTTTCAAGTTGCATCTTATAGTTATTAAATAATTCATCACTTAAATATTTTCTTAATTCATCATATTTAAATTCACTCCAAGCATCTTGAACTTTTGTAAATAAATCAAATACTTCTTTTAATGTATTTTCAATATTAATAGAAGGATCTATCTTATCAACTCTATCTTGAGTCATGATATTCATATGAGTATCTATCGCACCATTAGACTTTCTTACTGCAGCAATAAACGCTGCTATAATACCATTAAAAGTCATAACAATTATAAACAGTATAAATAGTAAAAAAATAACCATAATAACAGTTTCTAAAGGAGTTAAAGGCTCACCACCATTAATACTACTAGATGAACTACGAGAACTACTTGATGATCTATGAGAACTACTTGATGAGTGATGAGAAGAACTACCAGATGAATGATGTGATGATCCACCTGATGAATGATAAGATGATCCCCATCCTGAATCAGCTGTTGCTATAGTAACAGGTAATAAAACCACAAAAATAGCAAATATAATTAATAATCCTTTATATAATTTATTCTTCATATAATCACCTTATACTTTGATCTTTTCCACACTGTGAACAAATCCTATCAGTAATAGGTGCTCCACAGTAATAGCAGTAATTACTATTTACTTTTTTACCCGTAATCTCTCTACCATCAAAGTTATATTTAATTTGAGCAGTCTTATTTACTAAACCTAGAGCAATAGAATATGAAGTATATACATATATAATAAATACTTCAGATAAATATTCTAATGATGGATTAGCTTGATAGAATAGTATAATACTATCATATATAGCATGGCATAAAGATGGCACTAATATTGATAGTATTAAATACCATAAACTCTTTTTATCACCTTTTAAAGCATAGCTCTTTGACAAAGATAAATAGTATCCCATAAAGACACCAAATACTGCATGACCAGGTATAGAGAACTTAGCTCTATCTACACCTGTATCAAAACCAAACTTATATACATATAATACATTTTCAACAATAGCAAATCCTAATGATACAAATACTGCATATACAATTCCATCAAAGCTATGATTATAATCTTTACTCTTATATGAAGAAAAATATGTAACAAACCACTTACCTATTTCCTCAACTAAAGCTACAGAAATAAATGTAGTAATAAAAGAAATAAAGAAATTAGGTATATATGTAGTTGGTATTATTTCATCAATTAATAATTCACCTATTAAAATAGGAATAACAGATAAGCAACCAAATAAGAATAATTTAATTAATAATTTTCTAGGCTCTTTATCTACATCTTTTATATAAATAAAAACAAGTAATACTACTACAGGTACTATTGCAATAAATAGTTCTTTAGCTCCCATAAAATCACTTCTCTATCCTATATAGAATTATAACAAAAAACTATCAAGTTTAAAACTTAATAGTTATTTTTTCTTAATTATAAACACTAATGCAACTGTAAGTAATATTATAAATAATGGTATAAGTATTATCTTCTTTATTTCATTATCTAAATCATTATCACTTATACTATTCATCTCTTCAATAATATCTTTTTTATTATTATTTTTAATAGTATTATCTATAGCACTTATTATTTGATTATTATAAGATTGAGTATATCCTTCAAATACTCTATCTCCTATTATAATTAAAGGAGAACCTTCATAATCTGATTTCTTATATTTTAATATAGTAGCATACAATGAAGCATTTTTATTATCATGCCAAGTTTCAAATCCAACTATATGTATTTTATGCTTATACTTAGGTAATACTTGATCAACATAGAAATCTATAAACTGTTTAGAGTATCCACATTCTTTACCATAAAAGAAATAAATAGGAATACCTTGATAGTTTTCTTCAGTATCTATAAATTTATCATTACCAATATCTATAAGAATTTGATTTAATGATTTTTTTTCATATTCATCAAGTTTTATATCATAAGCAAATACATTAATTGGAATTAATAATAGAATAAATAAGAATAACTTCTTCATATTATTTAAAGAATCCTTTTAATATTTTATTTAATGTTTTATCTATTATTTTATTTTCAGCTTTCCTTCCAATCTTATATCCTAAAGATTGTTTTTTCTTTCTTTCAGCTTCTCTTGCTTCTCTAGCTCTTTCTGCTTCTTCTTGTTTTAATCTTTTAGCTTCTTCTTTAGCATTTTTTTCATCTAACTTAGCTTGTTCTTTTTCTTGTTTTTCTTGTTCAATCTTATTAAATACTTCTTCATTATTCTCTTTAGCACTTACTCTATCTTCTACTTTTTCATACTTACCTACAATTGGAGAATTATTAATGATTGCTTGTCTTTCCATATCAATAATAGTTCCCATTCTTGATTGAGGTGGTAAGATAGTTACTTGTTCTACTACAGTAGGTTCACCATTTTCATCTATTAAAGAAATTAAAGCTTCACCTGTTCCTAAATTTTGTATAGCTTTCATAGTATCAAATTTAGGATTAACTCTAAATGAATCAGCAGCTACTTTAATAGCCTTTTCTTCAGATGGAGTATATACTCTTAATGCATGTTGAATCTTATTACCTAATTGAGATAATACTTCATCAGGTATATCGGCAGGACTTTGAGATATAAAATATACACCTACACCTTTTGATCTTATTAATTTAACTATTTTAACTACATGCTCTAACATAGCTTTAGACATATCACTGAATAATAGATGTGCTTCATCAAAGAATAATACTAATTTAGGTTTATCTACATCTCCTACTTCAGGCATACTATCATATACTTTATCTAATAAAGTTAAAATAGTAGCTGCATATGAATCAGAATGTTTAAATAATTCTTGAGCATCTAATATGTTTATTCTTCCATATCCTGTATCTACATCTAATCCTCTTAAATCTTGAACATTAAAAGGAGGATATCCAAACATTACATTATCACTGTTACCATCTTTTAAATCTTCTATTAACTCTAATACATTTCTTTGAATTGTAGTTAATGTTTGAGAAGCTATATTACCATATACTTGTGATAATTCAGTTCTTTTATTAGCTACATAAACTAACATAGATTGTAAGTCCTCTAGAGTATCTAATTCTTTCCCTTCATCACTAGCTATTTTATATACAATAGTTAATACTGAATCTTGAACTTCTGATAATCCTAATACTTTAGATAATAATCTATGTCCCATCTCACCTACTGTTGTTCTAAGTGGATGTCCTAATTTACCATATATATCATAGAATACACATGGATATTTATCATACTTGAATGTATCTAGTTTTAACTTCTCTACTCTTGTTCTTACATTTTCATTATCTTCACCAATAAAAGCAGTACCTGCTAAATCACCTTTAACATCAACCATGAAAACTGGTACTCCAGCTGATGAAAAACTTTCAGCTAATACTTTTAAAGATATAGTCTTTCCAGTTCCTGTAGCACCTGTAATTAAACCATGTCTATTAGCCTTACTTAATAATAAATTAGCCTCATAGTTATCATTTTTACCTATTAATATTTTACCATCTTTTAACATACTATCATCCTCCAAACAATATATGTTCCTCATTTTTATTATAAAAAAAATAAATAGAATAGTCTATTTATTTTTAATATCTAGTAAATTTTTGAACTTTTGATTCACATGTATCTACAGAATTATTACCATCTTTAATATATTGTCTTAAGAAATTAGTCTTATCTAACATATTGTTAAATACTATATCTGCAAAATCAAATGCTTCATCAACTCTTAATGAACCATATTCTGAATAAGGAGCATTAGCTAATTTCTTTCTTTGTAATAGATAATCTAATCTATCTATATCCATATCTTTATGAGATGCTAATAATAATTTAGCATATAAATTAATAGTATTTTGCCATAATACTGGATCTAATGTACCATTAGCCATTCTAAACTCAATAGTATTTCTATCGCCAAAGTTTTTAAATGATCTAATATTCTTAAAGTTTAAACCATGATATCTATCAAATTCTTTTTTTAATTCTTTTAATGATTTACAATTCTCTAATGATTCATAATCTCTAGATAATTCAACTCTCATAGGTTCCGCATAAGTACTAATATTATCTCTTGCTTTATTTCTATCCATATAAGCAAATCTATATATTATATTTTCATATACTGCATATAATAATAAGAATCTTTTAAATGCATCTTCACTTTTTAACATTTGTGCACCCATGTGTACATGAGCTCCTGCACGGCCGTTTGTATATATACCATCTAATTTAGACATATATATTAATATTTCTTTTAAATCATACCAATTTGAAAAATTATCAATTAAAGGTCTTGATACTACTTCTCCTCCAATTTCAAAATCTCCTTCTTCATGTGATGCAAAAGAACCAAATCCTTCTATATATTCATCAACTATCTCCTTTGGTACACCTTGATATTCTATTTCTACACCAAATGAAGATCTAGAAGGTAAATGTAAGGTCTCTCTATAATCAATTAAGTATTCTTTAATAAAAGATAGATAATCCATTCTATCATCTAAACTCATTTTAGATACTTGTTCATTTTCAATCTCACTAGTATAAAACTTTTCCATATTAACCCCTTTGAATGGCTTATATTATACTACATTTTATACTTATAGACAAATTAAGAAGCCTAGATAGGCTTCTTAATAGTTTTGACTCTTTGCATTCCTCGATTAACTTCAGTAGCTGTTTGTTCTTTAACTTCTTCTAACACTTGTTGTAATACTATTTCTTGTTCTTTTAACTCTGCTCTAAACTCTTGCATTTCTTCTTCAGTATAGAAGTCACCTAATACTTCAAGTGATGCCTCAGCTGCCTTAACTTTATCTTGGCATTCCTCAAGTTCTTCTTTTGTTAAATCTTCACCCATATCTTGTTTAGCATCTAACATATCTAGATACTTAACAGCATTATCATAATTTTCTCTAAATTCATTATAATGTTTTTCATCTATCTTTTGCTTTTCTTCATCTTCTAGAACTGTTGGATCCATATCTTTACGATAGTTCTTAATCATATCTAAGTCTAATATTTTTTCATTTCTATCTAATACTTGATATGCTATACCACCTTGAGAATTTAATTGTCCAACTGTCTTATAAATATATTCTATATCTTCTTCATCTCTAGCTTTTAATGCAGCCTTGATGAAATATTCATTTACCTTCATTTCAGATTCAGTAGTTCTAGTAGCATCATATTCAACAATAAAATCAAATAATTCTTTTACTGCTGATTCCATATATTCTCTATCTTCATCTATTTGTGGATATTCAATATGGTATTGAGTATCATATCCTGCTATTTCTCCTGCTTCATTCATCTTCATGTGTGATACTGGTTCATCTCTCTTAGATGTAAATGATGATGAGAAACTTGTATGGATTCTACCATATGTACTAGCTAATAATTCATTTAAAGCTTTATCTTCTAAAGATATTTTAGTTAATAAGTCAGGGCCTAATGTTTCCATGCATCCGCCTTTTTCAATCATAGCTTTAATTATTTTTTGTAATTCTTCTACATCTCTTTGATCAGTTACACTTGCTGCTGCTCTAAAGAATTTTTCTAATAATACAGCTTTAGTAAATTCTGATCTATGTACATCATATTGAGCTGCTGCTCTTAATAAACTACCAACTTCAAAATGAGAAGTATCTACATCTAAATATGGAGAGTCAACTACATAATGACTACCAACTGTTTTAGATGAAGATATTGAATTAGCTTCTTCTCTTTCAATTAATTGTGGATCCATACTATCACCTATTTTAAGTATATCACAAAAAAAAGAGAATACTATTAATTATAGTATTCTTTGACATATTCAATAATATCGGAATTATTCTCTCTAACCTTATCATCTAGTAATAAATCTTTAAGTTCATAGTAATCTCCATCTATATCTTCATCTATTTCATAGAAGTAATGATGATATGTTCTTACCTCTTTATTAGGTATAGAGTATTTATCATGAACCTTATCAAATAATAGTTTTATATTAGATGTTTCTATCCCAAATTTATCTTTTATATATTTTTTTATATCTTCTATATCATTACCTTTAATATTTGGAAATAACAACATATTCCATCTATCATCATAATAATTTAAATATTTATTACCTTTTTTTATAATTAATATTGAATGCACATGTTCCATTTATTCCACCTCTTTATTAAGTCTAAATATTAAAGCTGTATAAATTGCTACAGCAGGTTTAATTAAAATATGTCCAGATAAACATGCCATGATTATAAATAGTATTAATGAGAATAAATATATTCCTTTTAATCTATATTTATATAATAAATAACCCATGACAATTATATAAACTATAAAGCCTATTAAACCAATAGTCATATATGTATCAATTAAATCTAACTCAGAATCTTTAATATTATTAATATTCTTTAGTCCAAATAACTTATTATCAATTGGACTATTCTTATATTCATCTATTAAATTAGATGCATATGATAATCTTCTTGAATAAATAACATTATCAATTGTTTTTAAGTTAAACATATCTGTAATATTATTAATACCATAGTAATCTAATGTTACCTTAATATTATTCATAACTGGTGTATATGGTAATGCTATTACTAAGAATACTAAGACCCCGACTATTCCACCTATTATATATTTTTTATTAACTGTTTTTTTATTTAGAATATATTTAAATAGATATATTAATAATACTATTATTCCTCCAATAAAAAGTGTCTTAGTTGATACTAATATAAAAGTAAAAATAATTAATATATAATATATAATTCTAAAATAATACTTCTTAACTATTTGTAAATAATTAAGAATAATAGGAAGTAATCCTAATAGTATTCCTGATAATTCATTACCACCATAGAATAGTCCAATAAAACCTTTCTTAGACTTTTCTACTTCATATATATCAAATGAAAAACCAAACATAGTAGGAATTAGTAATAATAACATATATATTAAATATAATATTAATACTTTCTTCTTATCTATTTTAATATCTTCATTATTAAAGAATATAATCATAACTGGTAAATAGAATATTCTAATAGCGTCAAAAGTTAAACTAAAGCTATTTGTAGCTAGTAAATAACCACCATATATAATTCCATATATAAACATAAATAGAATTATTTTTAAGTCATATTTATAAATAATCATATATATTAATATAAATAATAAAAATACTATTCTAATAATAGAAGATATATATATGTTTAATATATTAAATCTTATTTGAAAAGACGTTAATACATCCAAGAATGGTTGCATGAATAAAAATATAATAATTAATTTATTTATTATTCTTTTCATATTTTTCACCTATTAATATTATAAAGTATTTGCATAAATAATTAAATAATAAAAGATCTACTATCAAGTAGATCTCTTATTAATTATTAGTTTCCAGATGCATCAATACCGTTTACAAAAGTAACAATCTTATCTACAAATTTATTAACGAAATTTGTAATGAAGTTTTGTTTTGGTGCCTTATTTGAGAATAATGCAACTACAAATGCAAACTTACTGAATGTAATGAAATATCCTACAACTGTATCTAAATATGTAAGAATAGTTTTAATTGGAGTTAAAACATATTGATAGAATTTAGCAATATCTAATGGTTTATCTAAGTATGAGTTAATTAAATTAACTAATGATTGAATACCACCATAGAATATATCATTATAACCATCATAGATTAATCCCCATGCAGTTTGAACTAAGATTAAACCTACATAGAAAGATGTAACTCTAATTACTACTCCTTTAATATTATCGATTTCACAGAAGATTATCATTAATGCTACAACTGTTAAGAAAGTAGCTAATCCTGCGAACATGCTTCCAATTAATACAACAGAAGCTAAGCTTGTAGATATTTTAACTTTATTCATACACACTTCATCCTTTCTAATTTTTATTATAAAACGAGATATTTGTAAATACAATAAAAGATTTGATTATTCATCAAATCTTGCTTCTAAATAATATATAGGTTTACCATCCTTTACACACTTTAATTCCCAGTCAGTTGGTATATTAGATATATTTCTTTCATCATTATGAAGATCTAAAGATATCTTTTTAAATGTGTACCAATATGATGATAATGTTTCAAGGGAATATTGGAATAATCCCTTATTATCTGTTTTTAAAATAATATGTTTATTCTTCTTAAATACTCTATCATAAAGTTTTAAGAATGATTCATGAGTAAATCTTTTTCTTTCATCTATTGGTTTTGGCCATGGTTCAGAGAATGTTAAATAGATTGTATCTATTTCTCTACCAAAGATATTAATAATATCTAATGCATCTGCACATATCATCTTTAGATTATTAATATGAGTATTACCTAATTTAGATACAGCAGTAGCAGTTTGAGATTCATTTAATTCTAATCCTATAAAATTAATTTTAGGATACTTTTTAGCCATCTCAATAATGAATTCTCCTCTACCCATACCTAACTCTAAATGGATTGGATTATTATTACCAAATACCTTATTCCATCTATTTTTATTTTGGTTAGGATTCTTAACTACGTATGATGAATCATTTAATATTTTCTTAGCATCTCTTACAACATTATATTCCATTTATTTCACCTTTTCTTTATCTTCTTTAAGTATTTCTTTTAAGGATTGAGAATTTGTCATCCATCCTTCATCAAGCATATTTCTTAGTCTTTCTTTACTTGTACTTACGAATCCTGTTTTATTTGAATAAATAATCCATTTTTCATAGTCATCTAAATTAATTTTATAAATTGTTTTTAAGTTTACTTCATCATCTGTAGAATAGAATAAATTATATTCAGTATAATATGCATTTAATAATTCACTAAATAATAATTCAACATATCTCTTTCCTTCATGATATCCAGGGAATCTCTTAGATAATGAATGCATTACAGCAATCTTATAATCAATTATATCTTCAGGAGCTTTATCTGTGAAGTTTGATTGTTGTAATTCTCTTTTAATTCTTTCTATTTTAACATCTGTATAATCATCTTCACTAACTACAAATCCTAATTTTTTATCCATTCTTATATTTTCTAATTGAGGAATAATATCATATGTACCTGATCCATCATCAATATATCCAAAATGCATTGTATGACAATCAGCTTGTATTAAATACAAGTCCAATGTTAAATCTAATAATAATTTTAATTTGTATCCACCATCATCTATTATTACTTCATTAGCCACATGGTCTTGACCATAATGTCCTCTTTCGCCATTTAGACTTCTTGATATGGTTCTACAAGATACACCTTCTAATGAGTTAAGTACATAATTTAATACTTCTGATATTTGAATACATGTTTGATATCTACCTACAAAGTCTTTTATATCTAAGTGTTTCTCATAACCATATGCAGGTTCATTAGCTACACGATAATCATAACTAAATAATTTACCTATATTAATATATAACCATCTTACTTTTTCTAAAGCTGTAGTATCTTCGGGTATATTAGTCATTAATAGTTTTATATCTGATAATACATTTTCTTCAGATAAATTAGTTAATTCTTGTTCTATAATTCTAGATTTTATTCTATTTAATATTTCTTGTTCTTCTTGATTTAATTTATCTTCATCACGTATAAGATCTAGAACAGCTAAAACATCCATTTTATGTAGACGTATTAATACTCTATTATGATTAGCTTGAATATTATCAAAACGTCCTCTATTATTAGACACAACAACCACTCCTTTAACTATTATTAATTATAACAAATAAGTAGTTTAAAGTAAAAAAAGAACTGCATGAGTTCTTTTCTTATTAGATTGTTTCAATCTTCATTAAATTAGTAAATCCTATCTTACCAGCAACTAAACCACCAGTAACAATAATGTTGTCACCTTTTTCAAGTGGGATGAACTTCTTAGCTTCTTCGATACATAAAGCCATTAATTCATCTAAATCACTAGCCATATCTACAGTTCTAGAATAAACACCATAATTTAAAGTTAACTTATTAGCAGTAGATTCATCTCTTACAAGTGCTAATATAGGACATTTAGGTTCAAGGTTAGATATTAATCTAGCAGATGTGCCAGATACAGTAGGAACTACGATTAATTTGACGTCTAAACTATTTGCAGCAGTAGCTATAGATTTAACAATAGCATCTGTTGGGGTTTCAACAATCTTATCTGCAAATACATTCTTATAATCTATTGATTCTTCAGTATGTTCACAGATACTAGCCATGTTTCTTACAGTTTCAACAGGATATTCACCAGTTGTTGTTTCACCAGATAACATAACAGCATCTGTACCATTATAAACAGCATTAGCAACATCTGTTACTTCTGCTCTTGTTGGTCTTGGGTTGTGTTTCATTGATTCTAACATTTCTGTAGCAACGATACACATCTTTTTATATTGTCTACACGTCTTAACAATTTTCTTTTGACATGTAGGTAATAAATACATAGGAACTTCAACACCTAAGTCACCTCTAGCTACCATGCAACCATCAGCAACTTTTACTATATCTTCAAGGTTATCCATTCCCATTTGGGATTCTATCTTAGCTATAATTTTCATATCTTCTCTATTTTCAGATTTTAATATGTCTCTTATAGCTAAGACATCTTCTGCAGATTGAACGAAAGAAGCTGCTAAATAGTCTCCTTCGTGTCTGCAAGCATAAATTATATCTTCTCTATCAACATCAGATATGAAAGGGATATTTAAATTGACACCTGGTGCTGATAAAGACTTTCTTGAATATAATTTACCGCCGTTAATAATTTCACATGTAAGTGAATCTTCATCTTTGGAAATAACTTTTATTTCCATTAAACCGTTTTCAAGTAATATAGTGTTACCAACTTGTAATGCATCGATAGCACTTGGATGATTTAAAGAGAATCTTTCTTGATTTCCAACAACATTTTCTCTTACAACCTTTATAGTATTTCCAGGTATCAAATCAATACCTTCTTCTACTACTTCACCATTTCTAAATTCTGGTCCTTTAGTATCATAAAGAATACCAATATTTGTATTTAATAGTTTTCTTACTTCTTTAACTGTGCTAACTACTTGTTCTCTTTCTTCAATAGTTGCATGTGAGAAGTTTATTCTAGCAATATTAGCTCCAGCTTCTACCATCTTAGAGAATACTTCTACTGATGATGATGCAGGACCAATACTTGTAACTATTTTAGTTTTTTTCATATTTATCACATCCTCTTTTTGCGCGAACCCATTCAGTATAACAAAAAATAACTCTTAATGTCAAGAGTTATTTTCATTTGTAAAATCTTTATCGTAACTAATTGTTTTATAAAGCCTTATATCATCGAATGATAAGCCAGATCTAATTATATCTTCATAATTTAATAATAAAGCTATATCAGCTATAGTTTTATCTAAAGCTCCTTCTTCTAATTGTTCTACAGATAATTGTAGACCATCTAATTTATATTTATCTACAATTACTTGTTTCATATCATATACATCTATTAAAGATATTTGTTCCAATAATGTGAAGTTATTATGGTTAATAATATCTTTTAATTCTTCATATGATTCAGATATGAATTTCATCTCATTATTACCTTCATGCTCTTTTAATGTTTCAGCAAAGAATAAGAAATTAAAACTCATTAATTCTAATGCTCCAAGAATACTTACATTACTAGGTACTCTACTATATATTATATCCTTAAATGAAGCCTGATCTAAAGCATCAAATTTTTCTGCAGTAATTGATAATTGTTCTTTTACTTTAACTAACCATTTTTCATCATTAGGTTTCTTAAAGAATGGGAATTTAGGTTTACGCTTATCCATAAGTGATTTGAAATCTTTCTTAGCTTTAGCTAATTCCTTTAAAGCTTCAGATTTAGCATTCTTAAACCCTTCTTTATTATTAATCATATCTCTAATAGCATCTAAATAATAAGTATATTTAAGTATTATTTTAAAATCATTTAATACTTGATAGAATTCTTCTAAGTATTCATATGTATAATTTAAATCACCAAAGTATGCTCTTTTTTTCTTATCAATATCTTCTTGAGCATAATCATGGATATGATAACCACCTTCCATGAACTCATAAATAATTGAACCAGGATCTTGAGCTTTAGCCCTTCTAATCTTCTTGATTAGTTCTTTTTTAGTATTCTTTAATTCTTCTTCTGTATGATTTTTTAAGAATTCTTTATGTCTTTCTTCATAATATTTATCTATCTTCTTTTCATAAGTTAAATATATATCCTTAAAACTTAATTCAATAGCATCAACCACTTGTGGGAATTTCCAATAAAGTGATTCGAATTTAGCCTTTAATTCTTCATCTGATGCACCATTGATTAATAAAGTCATATATTCTTGGATAGACTCATTATAGTTGAAATCCAGAGGAGTTAGTTCTATACCAACTCCTTTGAATTCACTTATTATTTTTCTTATACATTCATTAGTACTTATTAAATCATCATTATAGTATCTATGTAATCTATATAAGTAATAATCTAAATGTAACTTTTGATATGAATCATTAAAAGAAGTCCATTCATGAAATATATTACAACTTTGTAATTGAGCCTCTAAATCATTGATTTGATCATTAACTTTTATAGCAGCTATTTTATCTACTCGTTTTTTAAGTTCTGCTCTAACATCAACTAATAATTCATCTATTTCAGCTTTATTAGTATCAATATAGTTTCTTTTCTTTTCAATAGCTGATTTATTGTTAGTTGGAAGAAGCGCAATTAAATCATTTATTTCACTAAATTTTGTTTCTAATTGTTCTTTCATTTTTTAGCCTCCTCCAACTTTGAAGTTTCAACATTAAGTTGTTCTTTTTGATCTGTTAAGACTCTAAATATTAGATAAAGTTCTTTATTAGATAAATTAGGTAATGACTCTCTAAATTTTTCTTTAGATATTCCTAATTCAGGTTTTAAAGCTTCTTCTTCCTTTTGTTTTGTCATGATAGATCCTCCTTTATAATAATATACCTTATTATTTCACCTATCTTAGTATCATTATCATATAGACTAAATACTACTCTGTATGTACCTGATAATAATTGCTGTTTCATCGCTATATTGAAGTTATTCGTTGGCGATGGTCCACTTATTAACAAATATTCTTTCTCGTTATTTGTAGGGAATAATACTTGATCTACATAATCTTGTAAATCAACTTGTTGATATCCAGTATCATATATTTCATTATATCCTCTTCTATATAGAGATACTCTTATATTAGGATTTAATAATGTTGAAGTATAATCAATACTGAATTTCAAACTCTTATCATTATTAGTTGATAAGATTGATGAGTTTTCATCTATAACCGGATTAAATCCGTATACACTGTTGATTAATAAGATATCAACATTTTCTGTATCAGGTACACCATGAGAATAGTAAATACCATCCTCAGAACCAAATACTTCAAACTTGAATGTATAATCACCAGTTGCAAGTGATGTATTATCAGTGTTGAAAATTATCCACTTTTTAACATTACCTACTTTATCAGATAACTTAATATGTGTTACACCTCCAATATCTGGATAATATTTCTTATTATCTATTTCGAAGTAAGTACCAACTAAGTCTGTACCTGACATAGTATTTCCATCTATACCAATCAATGATATTTCTACACCCATCTTATCATCAAAGTATTGTGTATCTATAATTGCTTGTCCCTCTAATGAAGAATTAAAGTAATCAACAGATACATCAAAGATATCATTATAACCAACATATAATGGATTATCACTTGGTGTTACATTGATATCTAGTTTAGATTCTTTATTATTATATAAATTATATGTTAATTGATTATGTTCAATACCTAATACAGTAAATACTGATTCATTGTCTGAGTTACGCATTTCAATTAAAAGTTTATTACCAATCTTATCAGTATTTAAATCCGTACCACTGAAGTCTACTATGAATATAAATTCCTCTGTACTGTCTCTACCATCGTAATACAGAGCATTCATAGCAGCATCATCATAATAACTTGTTGTACCATCAGTACCCATCTTCATAAATCTTGAAAGCGGATATGATGATTCATTTTGAGTATTAAACTCTTGTACAGATGCATTATAATCAGTTTCACTAATTGTATAGTAATAATAGTTATTAGTATTATTAACGAAATCAATCATTGTAATCTTTGTATTAACAGGTAAAGCAAATGTTGAAGTTAATACTCTATGATATCCTTCTTTATATAAGTTTTGATTATCACCATATAATGCATAATATGCACTTAACTTAGATTTATTAGTTATATTATTAGATGTTGATGTAAATAATTCATATTTATCACCAGGAGTCATTGCTCCTTCATATTCAACTGTTTGGAATAAAGCAGTATTCATTTTAACATTTATAACTAATCTTCTAACCTTATTACTTATCGCACTCTCTTTAGTTATGGCCATTACTGAGATACGAACTGTTCCTAGTTCTTTTTCTTCAGTTATATTTTTTGAGTGGTATAAGTAGAATAACATAGTAGGAACGTTAGTTGAGTTTTCACCTTCATAATATGTTACTCCTGTCATATTAGGATTAGCTGTATAGAAGTTTGTTTTACCTTTTGTTAACCAACCTGTATTTGATGCTTCTAATGATAAACCAAATTGATTATTAGCTACATTAGGATCTGAAGCAATACGAGGTATATTTTCTTTGTTAACTAAAGTTACACCTTCAGCTATTTCAGAACTATCAAAGTTAAGAATTTCAAATGAAGTATTTGGATCATAGAATT
This sequence comes from uncultured bacterium, assembly GCA_946643435.1. Taxonomy (GTDB): domain Bacteria; phylum Bacillota_I; class Bacilli_A; order RF39; family UBA660; genus UBA6985. Next base: position 41,529 of record CAMPCD010000002.1, on the reverse strand, counting down.
CAAGGAATGAAACTTCGACAGAACCTAATGTTGAATATTTAGATGCTGTTAAATTAACGTTATATTCAATTACATTTTCACCAATAAACCACATGTAGTATCTTGAGTCAGGTGGAGTTGGTTCAATGTATTTAACATCATTTATCATTGTTTCTTCATCCATGAAGTTACTATAGAATCCATTTACTGTTATATCATGATTAGTTTCATGTAATCCTAATACATAAGAACCTCTTGTAAATGTACCTTGCCATGATAACTCATCTCCATCATTATATTGATGTCCATAGTTACCAGTATGAACTGTACCATCATAATTGTAATTAAACATACCAAAGAATGACATACCTGTAACTTTACCGTAGTCAGTTACTTGTTGGTCTCTTGCTATATTTAGGTTCTTACCTTCAAACATATAAACTCTATTATCAACAGATTTTGTAATAGAATCTTCTGTAATTGTAACAACTGCAGGATTACCACTACTATCTAATGAGTTAAAGTTTTCAAGTAAGTTAGCACCTGTTGCTAAATATAACTCAGAGTTATTTCTAATAGTCATATTTACAACACGGCTTATTGAGAATAATTCTTTATCATAATCGTTGGCTCTATCGATAGCACCTAATAACAATAATGATGAATTATCTATATCAACATAAGTAACACGTTGAATAGATACATTACGTTTAGGTGATTCTCCAGCACCATAATTCTTAATATATAAGTATGAATCTCCTGAAGCAGAAGATGCATTACCACCACCATAGAATGATCCATTGATAGTAAAATTATCATATGTATCAGCATCTATTGTGATTACAACACCTTGTGTTACAGAAATAAAGTACCAGTCATATGTTTCGTCACCGGCAGCATTTGCTTCACCACCACCGAATACATGACCTTTAATAAATATATCGCCTTTTTTGATATCCTTATCTACAGATTTACCAACATTAACTATTGTATTTCCATAGATAACTGATGTATTAGCACCACCATAAATATTACCGTAAATTGTTCCACCAGCAATATTTAATTTAGCTACTGAATTATTATTTGCTTCAAGTCCTGTTTCTGCTGAGTTACCACCAGCAAATACTGAACCAAAATGAGGAGCAACTGATGTTTCAGTACCAACAACAGTATTACCACCAATATTTACTTCAGTACTTCCTTGTAATGTTGCAGGTCCACCATTACCACCACCATAGATAGAACCTAATACAGTAGTATCTATAACAGTAAGATTTGAAGAACCGTTTACAACACCAAAGTTTCCACCTCCATAGATATTAGATGAAACATTAGCATTAGTAATTGATAATGTTGTATTTCCAGTTACTTTAGCTAAGTTTCCACCTCCATAGATTGTTGTAATATTACCTGATGTAACATCTATATTTGTAGTTCCTACATTAGCCGAATTTCCACCACCGAAGATTGTACCTACACTATTATCATTGTTGATATTAGTTGTTCCTACATCTCCAGTAACATTTGAACCACCATAGATTGTTGTAATAGTTCCTGCATTATTATTTATTGTAGAAGAAGTAGCACCAGCTGAGTTACCTCCACCATAAACAGTTGTTACTGTTCCACCTTCTAAGTTAATAAGTGTAGTACCTGTACTTGCTAGGTTTCCTCCACCAAATATAGCAGCTGCAGTACCACTGTTAAATGTTATTGAACTATCAACTGTATTACCACCTCTGTTATTACCACCATAAATATTAATATGTGTTCCACCATTGTTGATAATATAACTGTTTTGAACAGTACCTGCTGAGTTACTTCCACCAAACATGTTATCAACACTCATTTTATTTGTGATATTAGTTGTTGTAACATTAGCAGCATTACCACCACCGAATACATCTGTTATTTTATGCGCGGCCGAATTTAATATAACATTTGATGTTACAGTAGCAGCTTGGTTACCACCACCAAATACTGAACCAGTTATATCAGCAGTACCTTCTACAGTAATATGTGTTGTAGTTGTTGTACCACCTTCATTATTTCCTCCATAAATATTATTAACTTTACCAGAAGAAATAGTTACATTTGATGTAGTAACATCACCTTGTTGATTAGATCCACCAAATAAATTACTTAATGTAGATCCTTGTAAGTATACATTTGTAGTTGTAACACTTGATTTGTTACCACCACCATAAGCATTATTTAAAGTTCCACCTTTTAGGTAAACTCTATTAGTTTTAGTATGTGATCCTGCTTGGTCATTTCCACCAAACACATTTCCAATACTACCATTATTAATTGTAACTGTAATATCACCAAGTACATATGGAGTATAAGTTGTACTACCTTCTCCTCCACCAAATACTGAACCAGTAATCTTACCATTATTAACTGTTACAGTAGTTGCTGCATTTGATGTAGCTGTTGTAGTATTAACACCATTTACTGTACCATATCCAGAACCACCATAAACACTTCCTGATATTGTTGGAACATTAGGTGTAGTTGTATTTCCTATTACTACGCTAGAATTATTTCTTACGTATGTACTATTACCTTTTCCTCCACCATATACATTCTTAGTTATTGAGCCTTTAGTAATATTTACTGAAGTATTACCATAGATTGTTCCTGATATATTAGAGCCACCATAAACGCTTCCTTTAACAGTTCCACCAGTTTGAGTAATAGTTATATCTACTCTCTTATCTGTAGAACCTGCACCGTTTTGGTTTCCTCCACCATAGACGTCTCCTGATATTGTTCCGCCAAGAATATTAATCTTTGTTTCGTTAGTATCACTTGCACTGTTAACACCAGTAGCACCAAAGTTACCACCACCAAAGACTGAACCTTTAATATCTGCACTTCCATCAATAATTACATAAGAATTTTCATTAGATCCAATTCCCGAGTAACCACTCTTACCATTACCATTACCAAAGACTGAACCAGAAGCAACACCCCAAAGTGTAGAATTGTTATTAACTAAAGTAGTATCACCAATTGTAGCATGTCCACCAATATATATGTATGATGAACCATTGATTGTTCCATCAGTACCTGATGCATCACTACCAGAACCATTAGATCCACCTAGAACACTATAATTAACTTTACCACCAGTAACGGAAATTATACGGTTACCATAAGTAGGAGATCTACCAGCACCACCGATAATGATATCAACAGTACCACCTGTCATATAAATATATGTATCATTATATAATCTTCTATTACTAGCTGTTAAAGGTCCACCGATTAAGTTATTAATCCATCCACCTTCAACATTTATTCGTCTTGCAGCATTATGTGTACCAGATGTTAATCCTCCAACATAGATACCTGTATACATGTCAGATTGTGATGTACCAAATTTACCACTCTTAACTGTTAAATTTGTAGCACATTCTTCAGATGAATTTATAGTACCTGAGAATGATGATGCTACCTGATAATAAACTTCTAAATTATTATTGTTAGTATCTAATACTTTATCAACATCACATCCAAGAGTTGTCTTATTAGCTACATAAGCTGTTCCACTACCACCAACAAGTAATGTCAATGCAATAGAACTATAATGCCCAGATTCAACAATTACATTATATTGTGTATCTGACGAAGAACTACCAGTTCCTTCTTCACCACCAAATATGTAATCGAATGTAGCATAATTGGAATTATATTGTTTAACTCCTCTACCAACTTTTAAGTTATGATAATTAACATCTATTACAGCATAATATGTTGCCCACCAACCACCAGATGAGACAACAACATCATCTGTGCTTAAACTCTTAGTATTATAAATTGTTAATTGTTCGATTGCTGTATCATTATATAATTTAATATGGTTACCAGTAACAGTCCAATCATATGATGTTTGATAACCATTGTGTAATCCTGTTAAAGTAAATGGTTTATTACTTGCATTTGAACTTGACCAATAATTTGTAATATCACCAGTTAAATAAGCAATATTAGTGTCTCTTGTTACAAGATAATAATAATTCTTAGTGAAATCTATTACAGGTCTATTACCATATGCATCAAAAGATTGAATAAATTCATAATATGTACAACTTGTAGAATTACATGTTCCACTAACAGGTTGTCCTGATGAATTATAATATCCTGTATAAGATGCACCTCTACCAAATGTCTTTTCAGTATAATATCCGGCAGGACTGAATGTATCACTTACTGTATGAACATTTTCACACGTAACACCTATCTCTTCAGGTGTTGCAACATATCTTCTATTACCGCTAAATGTATAATATGTTTCGTCAGGATCATAAAGTTCATCATATTCTATCTCTTCATAATATGTACAACCACCTCTAGTATTACAATATCTATCAGTTGCATAAGTATAAGTAGCATTATTACCACTACCTGAAGAACGATAATAACCAGTATAATAAGTATATCTTGGAGCAGTTTGTTCTAAATAATATCCTTGAACACTAGGTCTTGTACATTCTTCTCTTGTAGTTTCAAATTGTTTTAAACCTTTAGTATCAAATGAGTTAAATGCATTAGTCCAGTTGTTACCAGATAATCCATAGTTAACTGCTTCTACCCAACTTGCATGTAAGTTTATTTCAATTGGATCATATTTGTTTTCAGCATTTTTAGTTACGTTTAGTTCTGCGAATCTTTCATATCTTACTGTGTCATAAGATAATATAACTCCATTTGTATCACTTATCCAATTATTGAATCCTTTGTTATTTGGCCTATTAACAAAAGGATTATCAATTAATGTTATTTTAATTTTATTATTTTCAACAGGAATGTAATCATAATAAACAATCTTATTATAATTTTCTGTTGAAGAAATAGTACCAGTTAAAGTAGTTCCACCATTAGTTTCTACACCTGAATAAGAAAGCATTACTTTAACTAAATTATTTTCATTATAAATATTCTTATTATCCATTGTTGGTAACTGTCTATTTGTAGAAGATGCATAATTTAAACTAGTATAATAATCTAAATCTTTAGTTAAATTATTGATATAAATAGTATTACCAGAAGTACCAGTATCATGTTCTTGATAAGCACCTATTCTTTCATTACCTAGACTAGGTATTATATCTTTCATAACATATTTACTATAAGAATATTCAATCTTAAATCCTTCAGATTCAAATTTATCTATATCAGTTGAGAATATTCTTCCACCAGTAAATGTATAATGATATATATTTCTAACTATAGTATTATCTTCAGCTATATCATTATAAGCATTATTAGTTAAAGCTGAATTAATAGTTGTTTGATTAGCTTTATATATCAATCCATAATATGTATCATTCTTAACATTATTAACATTAATAACAACATTATTAATTATTGATCCAGTATCATTATAAATGAATGTAGCTAAATAATCATGATTGTTATTAAACTCAAAATCTAAGTTAATTAAGTTATAAGTAGAATTAACAGAGTTATCAACGAATACACCATGTTCATTACTTGTAGTTAAATATTGAATATCAGTCAATTCAAGATTCTTAATAGTAGCACCATCAAGATTCTTAAAGAAACTATTATTTATCTCCAAATTATATATTTGATGTCCATCTCCATCAAGACTACCTTTAAAAGGAACTTCATTATCAATAGTTATATCATAATCACCAAAGTTTAAACTACTAGTAATCATGTAACATTTATCACTATAGTATTCAGCTTCTTCACCTGTAATTAATAGTCTAAAATAATCCATTTCATTAGGAGTTGAAATAATATAAGGATTTATTTCAGTACCATTACCACCAGCAAATGATGTTGCAGGAATACCGTTATAAGCATTATCCTCTACTACTGTACTAAAAGTACCTAAAATATGGTACACAAAAACAACCATTACGAACAGTAATAGTGGAATTAGTAACTTAACATTTTTAATTCGGCCAAAACTAAAATGCATAACTATTCTCCTAATATAATTATACTATAATTAGTATTTAATTACACTAAAAAAATGAGGTGTAAACCTCATTTTTATTATTTATTATTAAGCTCCTGATGATTCAGTTGAGAATTGTAAGTTGAATGTAATATCAGAACCTGTTGCGTAGTTTTCACAATCGATATCTTGTCCTTCAATCCACATATAAATTCTCATTTTTGTAACACCAGCTTCAAGATCGAAAGCTTCAGTATAGTCAGGGTTAGCTACAGTTGTAGCAATGTCTGGAGTAACTGATGAAGTATTAGTTGTATCAGTACCATTTACTGTATTCTTTAAGTCTACAGCTGTAGGAATTACATTCTTAATGCCACGGTAAGCAGTTCTTTCTCCAACACCTAAAGTAATACCATATTCACTAGCAACTTGGTCTGTAACAATTGCTGTATGTCCATCAATATTTGGTTCCCAAATAATTGCTTTAGCAGCAGGATTATTTAATGCTATTAATGAAGCAGTAGATGCAGTTGAAACAGCATTTCCTAATTTAACAAATCCAACACGTGCTGAGTTCTTTAATCCTTTATCTTCAGTACCTTCTTTAGCATATACATTTGATTGAGAAGTTAAATAGATTGTCTTTGCACTATCAACTCTTAAGAATACATCAAATGCAACAAAGTTACCTGTTGATCCAGCAGCTTCATTTTCTAATGAAGTTGTTAATGTATAGTTACCTGTTGCTTGGTCAGTAGCTACAGTACCTTTATACATCTTTAATTGTGATTTTGTAGAATCAACTGTACCATCTGTTGATACTGCTGTTACATAAGAAGGTAATTGATTCTTATGATCAGTATAACCTGATGCGATATCTACATTAGTAATAATAGATTTCCACTTATTTGCATCAGTAGAAATTTGTAAACCATTACTTGCTTCTACTTTAACATCAATTGAATTGATTGTTACAACCTTGTTTGCTGTAAACCATGCATATGTTGATGTACCTAACATAATTATACTTATTAGTAATAATAGTATTAGGCTTCTGCTTGTTTTTTGTCTTTTCTTGCTAGTCTTAGACATAATATCACTCCTTTATCTCTCCGATGTGGTTTTCTGTTATAACCATGTGCATCTTGATTTCGCCACCTATTAGTGGGTCGTGACAGTCTGGATCATCTCCTTCAAGCCATACTACAATTGTTATTCGATCTCTTTGTCCCGGTTGAAAATCTTCAACATGATTTAATATTATTGTTTTTTCTGCACCATCAATATTTGTAAATGGTTCAGTACCTTTCTCTGGTTCACCAGTTAAAGGATTTCTCTTGGCGTATGTTTTATACTCACCATTTCGATAAATTCTAATTCTTATAGCTTCATCAACGTTCTTTATTACATCATCCAAGATTAATTCGTACCAATAATTTAGTACTTCATTTCCTTGATTTTCTGCAAAGAATGTATACGCTATATAATTATCACCATTATGAGAACCCGCCAACTCATCTGAATCAATGTTTTCAGGCAACCATTTGTAGGAAATATTATCCATAAATGGTATTGTTTCGGTTGATAATTCACGTTTACCTTGGCTATTATTCAAACTTTCATAAATAGCTAATCCACTTTTCATCAAATCATTTGAATCAAGGGATATAGTAAACTTACCTTCAGTATATATAATAGTTAGTATTATATATAGAAGCATTAAAAATATTAACAATCCTAACAGAGCAAGCTTAGCAGTTCTTGATGCAATTTTTCTACGCTTAATCTTTTTAGCGCTAATCATTACTTCTTTTGCCATCTTATTCACCACTGATTATATAATATCCCTTATATTATATATCTATAATTTATCATAATTGTTATTGATATTCAACACTTATTAAAAATTTTACTTTTATTTGTACATCATATTTTAAATCTAGTTGTTTTGCGTGTAAACATCGTGTCCAATATACATTTTGTTGATATTATATTAAGGATATACTATTATTTTTTGATAAAATAAAATTAGATAAGGAGGCATATATGGATAATATACTTAGATCTAAAAAAGTTAAAATCTTATTAGCATTTACGTCTTTATTATTGTTAGTTAACTCTATACAAGATTCATACGCTAAGTATGTATCTAGTGCCTCTGCGAATGGTAACTTCACCATTGCTGAATGGACATTTAAAGTTAATGACCAAGATATATTAAACGAAAGTGATTTCTCAAGTACTATCATACCAGTAATAGATGCTAACCCTAATATTAAGGAAGGAGTTATTGCTCCAACAAGTAAAGGATACTTTGATGTTATTGTAGATCATTCAAGAGTTGGTGTTTCTTATAAGCAAGATATAACACTATCATATGGTGAAGATAGTATTACTGATATGGTATTTACTGGATATACTTTAAATGGTGGAGAAGTTACAGATATAGGAGAAACAAATACTGTAAGTGTTGTTCATAACTTAAGTGATGAAAGTACTATAGATGTTTATAGATTCTATGTTGAATGGATAGACGGTACTGGTGAAACAATGAATAATCAAGAAGACACTGAAGCTTCCGCTAACGGAACAACAAGTGTTAAGATTGATCTACACTTTATTCAACAAGCAAATTAAAAAGGGTTCAAGTGAACTCTTTTTTTATGTCTCTGATTGTGTCATAGTAATTTTAATCTTTAATGTAATACTTGATTTGTCAGGATGAGCGTCTTTATAATTGGAAGCATTTATGCCCCAAGTAGTGTCAGCTTCATCAGATTTACCTTCGTATGGCCATCTAGCAGATATACTAAATATTGATTGCCCGTTTTGTTCTTCTACTTGTTCATCAGTTACACCGATGATAATTACAAAAGGTAATTCATTATTTAACATATTCTCTATTTGTTTACTAGTTAAATCAGTTGGAAGAATTTCTTCTCCTAATTCTTCTTTATATTCTATAGATTTATATTCAGTATCTAATAATCTAGCCTCAAGTATTTGATAAGTTAATTGAGCAGTAACTTCTGACTTATTATATGCAGTTATTTGATATGAATAGTCTGGCATACCAGGATATAAACTATCAATATCTACATCTACATTATTAGATATTACTGTATCTCCACTTTGGAAGGTAACATTCCATGCTTTAACACGTACATTAACACTATTATCTACTCTTGTTACATAGATAAACCATGCAAGAGTATTCGCCATGATAAAGACGGTTAAGATAAGAACACGTAAGGTTCTAATGAGATGTTTATTCTTCTTCCTGTTCTTCTTCATCTTTATCATCCCTTTTAATTAGATAATTAGTAATAATATCATATGAAAAACTTAAGGCGATAAATACAAATGCACAATAATAGAAAATCATATTATTCATTAAACGACCAATAAAACTTAATACTACAGTATGATATGTAACTTTTCCAACAAGAGCATCTTCTGAGAATTCAGGGTCAGCAACTAAGTTAACTAAACCTTGAGTAGTAAAATAATATTTACCATTTTCTTCTCTCTTTTCAACTACTCTGTGTGTTATAAATACATCACCTTTTGAAGTTTTACCTGTCTTATAAGTAACATCGTCTCCTACATTAACTGTACTAGGATCTGCCTTTTTAACAACAATCACATCGCCTACAGGATATTCTGGTTCCATTGATCCAGTAGCTACTTGGAAAATATACATATCACCAATAGCTAGGCGGTAATTAGTGACTCTTTGGATTACAACTCCAATTAGTACTACTATCAAAACAAAAGTTATAACTGATCTAATTACATTGATTATTGTTTTCATATTATTACCTACATTTCCATGTTTTCAACTTTCTCTAAATACGCTTTTATTCTTCTTGAGAATACACCATTTACTTCACTTAATGAAGCTTCATATTTATATCTTGTCATCACTAACTTATCACCTATCTTTTCTTTTAATTCTGTAATAGGCATGTTAGGATTTAATTCAACTATCTTTTGTATTAATTTATCAGTTACTTCACTAACTAATTCCTTACTTTCAATAGTAGATTTTGTATCACTTAATGTATTCATTGCTAAATAATTAAGTAAGAATGTTGAATCCATATATTCTTTAAGTATTCCAGTATCTTGGAATTCTCTTTTTTGTTTAATAACTTTAGTGTCATCTGGAGGATTACTTTGTAAGAAATCCCATAATTTCATAATATATTGGAAGTTTGTATTCTTTAATATTACGTTTGTCTTTTTAATAGGAGGTATAACTTTAGCTACGTGAGCTTTATGTAATGTTTGATATAAATTACTTCCAGTTAACATTTGGATATCACCATCAAGTTTAGCAATTCTTTCCTCTAATGGTGATTCTCCTTGTAACTCATCTTTATCAGATAAAGCTGATGTATAACTCATTTCAACCAATACATTTTCATTACCTACTCTAGTCTTGGCACTATAAGTTGCTTTTTTAGTATCTTTTACGGATGATGCTTTAGCCAACCCCTTCTTCTTTATTTCTAAATAATCACGCATGTTATTGATAAGAGTAAACACTAATCTATTTTCATATGTGTTATAACTCTCATCTTTATTGATATTTAAGATCTTAGAAGGCTTAACATCTCCATTATCTTCAATTTTTTGAATATAGTTTGTATGTTTAGATAGATGTCTAATACTATCTACTGTAATTCTTCTTGCTAATTCTACTTTAACTATCTCTTCTTCATTGATGATGAAACGATTAGGATTTCTTAATACGTTATCAATATATCTAACAGTATTTTCCATTAACTCTAACCATTCATATGAAGCTTCTACCTTATTGAAATTAGTAGAAACAGATAATTCTGATCTAGTATTATTAGAAAACGAATCTTTTACATTTTGGGGAGTTTTATCATATATATCTAATAACTTAATATCACTCATATACTATACCATCTTCTTAAGTCTTAATAGATATTCGATACATTCATGCATTTTGTTTTCCCCAAATTTCTTATTTAAGAAATCAACAAAACCATCAATTTCATCTCTAATATAAGCAACATTTAATTGTTCGAATTTTCTTAAAATCTTTCTAGCTATGAAGTAATCTACTCCATCTATTTCATCTCCACCGCATCCAACGAATACTGCTACGAATTTTCTCATGTGTGCAACAATACGGTTACCGAAGGCAATACGGAAATGTTGAATAACATAATCGTCCATTTCATCAATTTTCTTAAGTGTTTCTTCACTTATTTGATGTTCAGCAATAGCTTCTTGGAATTTGGAATCAAGATAAGAATAATTGATATCTTGAGCTTCTACTTCATTTGGTACAAATACCTCACCTTTATCATTGATATCAATTGGCATAGCACGGTCGTATACCTTGTCAGTAACCATGAATGTTGAGTCATCGTTATTGATTGTACCAATGTACCATACATTTGGTGGTATTTTTAATTTACCATCTTTTAACTTAACTGGGTCTGATGACCAAGCACTTGGAACTATTTCAACTATCCATTCATCTTTGTTAGGCATTTCTAGAATAGATAACATTTCAGCAAAATAATACTCAACACGTGAGATGTTCATCTCGTCTAAGATTACTGTATAAACATCATCAGTATAACTTGCTTCATATAATTGTTTTAATACATCTGTTTCATTAAAACGTTTAGTAAACTCGTTGAAGTATCCGAATAACTCAGTTCTATCACGCCATGATGGTTGAACTGATGCAATACATGAGTCATGTTTTAAGAATTTTCCCCAAGCATATGCTAAGGAAGTTTTACCTGTACCAGAAATACCTTGTAAGATAACAAGCTTAGTTGATGCTAATGCTGAGATAAATAATCTTATCATTTCAGTCTTATAATATAGTTTTAATTGACTGGCAGCAAAGTTTCTAAACATATCAACTAACTCTGGTAACTCAAATGTGTTATTATAGTTAGCAACTTTATAATCTTTAAATTTGATATCAACATCGTTAAGTTTAGGGAATCTGATTTCAGAAGTTTGTTCACCATTAGCTTCACCATCTTCTGAAGCAGCATTTGGTTCAACTCCTTCAGGTACTTCTTCATCAGGTCTAATACCCAATTTAGATACTTGCATAGCAAGTATATCTTCTTTTTCTTTATATAGTTTTGCTACTTCATCATTTAAGTTTGCAACTTCTTCTAGAAGTGCTTCTTGATCAATAGCAGTTTTTCTAAATTTAAATATTGTTCTTATTAGGAAATAGAATAAACCAATTATTAATCCTAATACAATAAGTAATAAAATAACTGTAAGGCCAGTAAATATCCATTCAGGTATATTAAAATCAGCCTTATAATCATTTAATACATTCATATATCCAGGAATATTAAAGATTGTTGCAAAACCTTTACCGATTCCTTGGCATACATATCCTAACCCATCAAAGAATTGATGGAGAAATTCATATAAGAATCTAAAAAATGTATCCATATTCTATCCTCCTAAACCTTTATTACTTTAATTCCTAGTTTATCTTTATTACTTACAATTATATCAAAATTATTACTATCTTCGAACACATAAATATAAGTAAATAAAACTAGTTCATTTAAATCTTGTAATTCATTATCAAGGACTAAGGCAAAAGAATAACCTTGTTTTATTAATCCATTGATGAATTCTTTATTCTCTAAATAATTACTATAATATATTTTAATATTAATTAACTTCTTAGCTAATGGATTATTTAAAATATTTAATAATCTACCAGCCTTTTTCTCCTTTGAATAATATGACTCAGAGAAAGGTACAACATACTTATAAGAAAAATCCAAATTAATTGCACTATTTAATACTAATTGAGAAGTTAATATATACGTAATAAACTCTTTATCTTCATTAACTACTCCTGAATTAAATGCTTTATTAATTGCATACTCACTATAAAGATTAGATACTTTAACATTATGGTTTAAAGTAACTTCATGCAACTTTCTATATACACTTTTTTCAGTTATACAGAACTCTTTTGAACTAATGGCATTTTGGAAATTATTCTTTCCTTTATTGAAACTTAAATACCATTCTTTAATCTTATCTTCTAATTCATCAGTTTTATCAAACTTTAAGTTTTCATCTGTAACTAATGTGTGAATAACTTCTACATCTTCTACAATGTTATATAAATCGTCTAAATATGTTATATAGCCAAATAAAGCTACAATATTCTTTAATACATCTTTATTATCATCATCAACATTTTGATTGTATACATCTACTAATTCTCTATTTAATCTTTGAATAAAATCTTTTTCTTTAGGATAGTTAGTTTCATTGTAATATCTTACATCTATATATCTATCAATAAAGTTTAAACATACAGATCTATTATATTTATACTTTAATAGTATTTTAAATAATTCTAACAATTTAGATTGAATAAAATTAGTATATATTCCTATAACATTGTATTCCATTATTTCACATTCTTCCTATGGGTCTGTTATTTCAACATCAATAATGCTGCTATTGTTTACTACTGGGAAAGTATAATTATTAGCAGGATTATTCTTATAGAATTTAACCGAAGCTGTTGTAAGAGGCCCTATATTAAATTCCAATCTATTAATAAAATCAATACCACTTATTGGTGTTGTCGTGAATGTTGATTTCTTTAATATATCACCAGTATTATCAATAATTACATCGTTAGGATTAAAGTCTAACTTAGCATGTTGACTAACACATTTAGCTTTATTGTCATCACTTAATGATCTATATTTATCATATTCAATAGCATCACCTACACTATAAGTATCAAATGCTGTTTGCACTGTACAATAGTTTAAGGCGTTAGTTATTTTCAACAATAAATATGCTCTATTAGGTTCATCTTCTATTTCATAGGTAACACCTTGTTTACCTACAATATATTCGAATTTAGCACTTAGTTTTTTAACATAAGGCGACGATGACTCAGCATTTATTTGAATTTCTATTTTTTCTCCTTCATTAAATAATCTTTGAGGAACTATATTTATATGTATTTCTTCTTCATGAGATGAAGAATAAATTGTTCCACTTGGTTTATCTACTTCACATAACACGTCATCTGAACAAGACACACTAGTTACGTAAGTAACATCATATTCAGTAAATACATAGTTGTTTTCCTTTGAGTATAATTCGTATGAAATATTAAATTGTCCTATACCTATCCAGTTGTTTATTTGATACAAATTATTATCTTCAGTTAGGATATTACTAGTAAAATAGAAATTCTTACTATTTGTAAAGTAACTATGAAACTCTTCAGTAACAAACTTTGCAAAAGTATAAGTACCAAATATCAATAGAGGCATAAATACAATGTAATAAATAGGTTTTATTCTTTTTAATAAACTTATTACTTTTTTCATATTAAACTACCTGCTCTGCATTTACTTTTATATCTACTAGATCAATAATACCTGCATATTCCTTATAGTTATTTTTAAATTCTAGAGGATATTCTACATATAATGTAAATTGATCAGTTTCTTTATTTTGATAATGTAATATGTATTCACTATCAATAACTAAATGTTGATAGTAAACACCATTCGAATCAGTATCATAGTATTGACTGCTTACTATGTTCGTAGTCATATCATCACCATGATACGCTTTATATCTAAGAGGCATGTTAGTTGTTGTTATTATTTCAATCTTATACTTTAAATCTACATTAGCTTTCTTTTGTTTGTAGTAATTAGATACATTAAATGTATATAGATATGGTGTTGCACTAGGAACCATACCATCTAACCTTATTTGTCCTGTTTCACTTTGAACATCTGCGATAAAGAATGCTAAGTCAGGTGATAATCTTACAGTTGTATCTGTTTCATATCTAGCTTGAGTAAAACTAATTGAGAATATAGTAACAATAACAATGATAAAAACAACGGAAATAATAAGTCTATTCTTAAAATCATTAAGGTTAATATTTTTTAGAAAATTCTTAATTACTTCCATCATTCCCACCTCACTTACTTAACTTTTTTATGAATATTCTTTTGTAATTCATTTAAGTCTAATCTGATTGTATATTCTTTAGTCTCAGATAAATCTTCTTCTTTAGATTTCTCTTTCTTCCCTTCTTTTTCTTCTTTCTTTTTATTATCATTGATAGGTTTATATACTTCTTTAACTCCATCAACAGTCTTATCATCAATAATATTATCTAATTGAGAAAGATCAATCTTTCTGGTGAATTCTAGTAATTTTTCTTTTTGTTCCTTCTTTTTCTTTTCTTCATTTTTTATTTCTTTAATTACTATCTCTTCTTCTTTATCTTCAACTTTGTCTTCTACTTTTTCTTCAACTACTTCTTTTTGTTTAGTAGTTGTCTTCTTAGTTTTATCTTTAGAAGAAACATTTTCATCTTTTTTAGTTTCTTCATTCTTAATACCATATGAAAGAGCAAAGTCAAATAGTAATAATGTTATAAACATTAGTACTAAGATTTTAGGTTCTGAGAATATCTTATGCCATACACCAAATTGAGGTAATACTTTAACAACTTTACCAATTACTTGATCTTTGTTAATTGGTGAATCTATAGTATTGTTTGCATCACCTTTAACTATCAACGAATTTTCATCAACCATGATAATTCTATGGGTAATTATTGAATCATCTCTCATGTATGCAATGATATCATCTTTTTTTAACTCTTCATCTGATACCTTAACTATTAATAAATCATTTATAGATAATGTTGGTTCCATTGAACCAGATGCTACTTCGAATACTCTGTATCCAAAGAAATTAGTATGTATATCTTTGTTGAACGTTATTTTAACTTTTGCATATACTGCAAATATTAATATTATCAACAAGACTACACATAAAACATTTTCTATCTTTTTTGTTATTATCCTTATTTGGTTCATAACAATCAGCCCCTTTAGTCTCCTAAATATTGTTTGAAATTAGCTTGCATGTTAAATGTTAGACTTTTGCCGATAAGAGTTGAATCAGATTCATCATACTCTTCTAAATCTTCCCATTCTAATACTACTTTAATCTTTTTAATCTTATTTGTAGAATCTACACTTATAACACCATGTTTATTATTACCTACTAATTCTTCATTTGTATCTAAATCAATTATTTTAAAATGAATATTAGGATATAATTCAATATGGCTATCATCAATCAATAAATCATATTCTACAGATGTATCTGTGTTGCTAGTATCAATATCTAGTTCGTATTCTGCATTAACTCCTGGTGCAAAATAGCCATCCTCGACGTGTGTTGAACCTGTATATACGAAGTCATTTAACGTGATAACTCTTTCTAGTGAAATATTAACGTTATTAAGTTTTATTTCCCACTTACCAACATTGTATTCAACATCTGCACTACCATTTGTCTCAAATAATGCATATGTATCAACTATAACTAATACAACAATAAGTAAGAACATAATACTAAATAACATGATTTTACTCTTTCTTTTTATCGCGTCTTTCATTTTTGTTGTCCTCTTCATCTTCATCAGAATCGGATCTGAATAATTCTATTATCATTAATAACTCATATAATGTCATGAATAATGTTGGGAATATAATGATAAACATAAATCCCCACTTAGATGTAAGGATACCAAGCGCAGTACCTAAATAAGGTAATACAGTTGTACTCTTTGTTGTACCTAACACAAACTCTGATGAAACCTTTTGATTATCACTTAGAGTAAATGTGGACTCTGCTTTATTGATATCATCTTTCTTTGTAATAACATCAGTATAAATAGTTGTATCATTATCTTTAGAAGTATTGTAATAGAATATTTTATCATCTACATTAATCTTACTATTACCATTCTTTTTAACAAGTAATAAAGATCCTTCTTGATAATCTGGTTCTAATTCATCTGAATCTACTATAACTAATGAATAATTACCAAATGTTGTTACTCTAAAATCGTTATAAGATAACAAGCATGCTGTCGTAAATAAAGCAATAATAAACCATACTATTAATACTATGTTTAACATCACCATACCTAATTTCTTCATCCTATCACTCCTTACTATCATACATAATAATTTTATCATAGTATTTATCATAATAAAAGAATAATATGCATACAATAATCAGTATTTTTATTACTATTTTTACAACAAAAAAAGAATTAGCAATTTTATACTAATTCTTTAGTAATTCTCTTAACTTTTCTATTTTTTCTTTATCTTCTTTATAATCAAATCTAGGTTTTACGAAATTATCTGAACCTCTTTCTTCAAATGAATATCTTGGAATCAATTGAAGATGGAAATGATTCATAGGTCCATCACACATTGTACATAAATAAACACTTTCTGACTTATATACTTCTCTTATTACATTCATTACTTTTTTAGCAAGTACAAATATTTCTTTACAAGTATCATCATCAATATCCATCATATCTTTAAAATGCTTTTTAGTGCTTATTGCTGTATGTCCTTCAGCTCTTGGATTACCAACTAAGAAAACGCTAAACTTATCATTTTCATATATTGTTTTATCAGTGTCATCACCAAATACTGCTCCATTGCTTTCTTTATTAAAGCATGTAGGACATATTCCTGAGTCAGTTAAATCTTTTGCTTTAATCTTCTTTTCCTCAAGCATTTTAATGATTTCATCTTTACTATATTCTTTTAAGTTATCCATATACATTCTCCCTTCCTATACTTAATCAAATATAAAAAACACGTTATTTATTTTCATTAATAAAAATTATGTATTTTTAATCTTTTATAAATCTTCCGATTATCTTTTTAAATTAAATTCATATATCTTATAAATTGATTGTGATATTTTACCACAATATAAATTATTAAAAATAAACTTAGTTAATCCATGTAAATTATTATCTTCTTTCTTAATCAAATGTGTTGCTACATACTCTAAATTATTTTTTAATTGTAAAAAATCTTCAGGATTATCCATTCCATAGTCTACCTCTATACTTATATAAATATTATACCACATAAAAACGGATTCTCATCCGTTCTATATATCTTAATATTCTGATTGTTCTAGTTAATGATATGTGCTGTTATAATTGTATAACTATAAGAGTTGATAGTAATTTTAATATTATCAATTTCACAATACCAATTCTTTCCTTGCTTATAAATATTACATTTTTTATCTAATACTTTGCTCTTACAAAATTCAATCACATTATTTGTATCTAATTTTAGATTTTTTTTAATTCTATCAATACCCATTTCAGTGGTATGAACTTTATCTATATTTTGAAATAATATTTCCTTATTCATTTTATAAATTCCTAATATTTTAATCTTCCGTGCATGTTATTTTAACAGTTTTTCAAATGCATTTGCATTAAGAATTGTATTTGAGACAAATTTACCTTTATAAAAGTTTGCCCAGTTATTAAATACACATGGAGCATTTTTTGCTTTTTCTAACGAATCTATTTTAATAAAATCTAATTTAATTCCTTTATCTTTTGCATAATCAGATAATTCTTTTACTTCATATTCTACATAAGGACATTCATTAGAATAATAAATAGTAAAATCTTGACTATCAATTTCCATTTTTCTAGCACTATCACTAAATTTAGGTGTTTCTTTATCATCAAAAGAAAGTGCCATTAATTCATAATCGTTGATTGTATCTACAACTTTAAATCCATAATGTTCAAAGAATTTTTTATCTCCAATAAATGGTTTCTTCTTTTGTGATACTAATGTACATACACCACTCATTTTTTTATTTTTTGCATCTTCAATAGCATATTCTAATAATTCTTTACCAATACCCTTTCCTTTAAAGCTACCTGCTACCCATAAACAGTAAATATGCATATAATTTTTTCCGTTAATAGGAACCCAAGCCGTTTCTATTGGTTCATATTCAATAAAAATTTTACCTCTTGCATTTAGCTTTCTAAATACGTGTCCATCTTTTAATTTGCTTTTAATCCATTCTTTCTTTTTATCTACACCATCTTGATGTTTAGGATCTCCTATAGCACAACAAATATGTTCTTCATCAATATTCTTTTCATCTAAATTAATATACTCATTCATACTCATACCTCTATGTTTATTATATCACAATTCTTCTAAATCTAATTACATCGCAATATTACTATTTTACGATCAAAAAAAGATGTCTATTAAACATCTTTCTTCTCTAGTATCATAACTGTTTCCACATGGTATGTATTAGGAAACATATCTAGTGCATATATTTTAGTTATATTATATCTTTCTTTTAAGATATTTAAATCTCTTGCAAGTGTAATAGGATTACATGATACATATCCTATCTTATCAGGATTAATTATTAAAATATCATTTAATGTTTTATCATTTAATCCTGATCTAGGAGGATCAATTATTACAGTATCTATTTCATCATTTATAGTTGGTAATATTTCACTTGTATCACCAGCATAATATTTATAGTTTTTAACTTTGTTTAAGACTGCATTGTCATTTGCATCTTTAATGGCATTCTTAACTTTTTCAATACCTATTATTTTATTAAATTTATCTTTTAAAGAAATACCCATTACTCCTGAACCACAGTAAAGGTCTAATAAAGTATTACCAGATAAATTATTATTTAATATTTTAAATATTTCATTAGCTATATAATTATTAATTTGAAAGAAAGAATCATATGATACTTTAAATTTATATTCACCTATATAATCAAAGAAGTAATTATTTCCATATACTGTTTTACCATTTACTACAACACCTACTACATTTTCAGGTGGATCATTAAAGAATTCAAATTTAGATGTTTCTATAACTAATAATAAATCGTTATTATAATTAGTTCTTATAGTTATACTTCCATCATATATATTCATGAAAGAATGATAATCTATTATTTCATTTATAGTATTATTAGCTAATAAACATTTTGCTATATCACAGTAATCATGAGATGAATTATTATAATAAGAATAAGTATTCCTATGTATTTTCAATTCAACTTTATTTCTATAAAATAAATCTTTATTTGATTCTATTATTTTTACATTTTCATCTATTCCACAGTATTTCTTTAATATATCTTTAACTACATTCCTTTTATATTCTATTTGATCAGTATAGTTTAAATGCATAAATGTACATCCACCACAATCATTTATATAAGGGCATTTAGGTAAAACTCTATTAAGTGAAGGCTTAATAATATTAATAACTTTACCTTCATAATACTTGGAATTCTCTTTAGTTATTTCTACTTCTACTTCTTCATTAGGCAAAGAATTAGGAATAAATATTATCTTATTATTGTAATATGATATACCTCTTCCTTGATTATCTAATTTACTTATTATTAACTTTGTATGCATATAATTTATGTACTTCCTTTAATGTTAGTTTTCTATAATTACCTTCAGGTATATCATCAACTAAGAATCCATATTTAGATCTATGTAATCTTATTACTTTATAACCTAAAGCACCAAATACTTTTTTAACAATATGATTTCTTCCTTCAATAATAGATATTTCAACTGTAGCATATTTATTATTACTTTTAACTTTAACTCTAGTAGGTGTACATCTTCTATTATCTATTACTACACCTTTCTTTAAAGCATATATATCATCAGTTAAAATCTTTTTATCTAATTTAGCTATATATGTTTTTTCAATATGGAAAGAAGGATGAGTTAAGATATTATCTAATTCACCATCATTAGTTAAAATTATTAAACCAGTAGTATTATAATCTAATCTACCAACAGGATAGATTCTTTTATCTTCATCAATTAATTCTGTAATAACAGGTCTATTCTTTTCATCTTTTAAAGAACAAATATAACCTTCAGGTTTATTTAATAAATAATATACTTTTTCTTCTCTTTGGATTGATACACCTTCTACTTCTATATCATCTTCATATGATACTTTCATACCAAGTGTAGCAAGTTCACCATTAACATATACTTTTCCTTGTTTAATTAATTCTTCAGCTTTTCTTCTTGATGTATATCCAGATTCAGAAATAATCTTTTGAATTCTTTCCATATTTATTCCTCCTTAAATAGTAAAAAAGATATGATTAATACATATCTTATTTATCACTTTTCTTTGTTGTTTTTTTAGTTGTAGTCTTCTTTGTTGAAGTAGACTTACTTGTAGTCTTTTTACTTGTAGTACTCTTCTTAGCAGTACTTGTTTTTTTATTAGTTGTTTTTTTCTTTGTTGGTTTCTTTTCAGTATCTTTAATCATTACCATTGTTGATTCTTTAACTTCTTCTTCAGTATCTTCAACTGCTTCTCTTATTTCTTTAGCTTTAGGATTAACTAAATAATAATTTAATACAGCACCTTTAATTCTAAAATGTTGAACTATTAAGAATACTGAAAATGCTATTACAATACCATCAATAATATAAGCTAATACACTAGCTTTAAAGAAGAATAGATCTCCAAGCATTGATGCAATACCATATATTAAACCAATTATACCAAGAATTAACATTCTATTTAATACACTCATATAATTGTTATTCTTTTCACTTTCTGCTCTAAAATCTTTTACAACTTGTTTCTTTTCTTCTCTTGTTAATCTTTGATATTTATTCTTCATAACTTCCACTTCCTCTAAAACCTTTTCTATATAATCTAGCATTTATTTTTTGTTCTAGTTCATATCCAGAATATTTTTTACTTAATTCTTTATAGGCTTTTTCTTTCTCTTTTAAATATATATCTGAATCTATTATATCATATCTATTTAAAATACTTAATATATCTTCTTTATAATAACCTAAATTAGTTAGATTTAATAACACCTTATTTTTCAACATATAACTTGAATATTTACTATTACCTTTTATTTTTTTAGAAACAATAGTATCTATTCTATCTAACCATATATCACTAGAAATAGTATTTAATCTATCAATTATATCTTCTTCTTTTAATCCTAATTTAAGTAAATCTCTTTTTATCTTTAAAGGTCCATCATTAGATAGATTAATTCTATCATTTATATAACTCTTTAAATATAAATCTTCATTTAAGAAATTATTATCATATAATAGTTTAACTGTTTTATTAATAATAGATGCACTTATTTCTTTCTTCTTCAAATACTCTCTTATTTCTTTTTCAGATCTTAGTTTTCTATTTATATATTTAATAGATTCATAGTAAGAAAGTAATTCATCATTATAGGATAATATTTCATCTAATAATTTTTTATCTATTTCTTTTTTACTTAATAAATTATATTTAATGATAGTATCATCATATAGTTTATATGTTTCATCATCAATTATAACTTTATATTTATTGCCTTTATCTTTAATGAATTTTACTACTTTCATACTTATCTCCTTCAAGATTTATTATATTTTTATAACAAAATAAAAGCAAGTATTACTTGCTCTTATATTCCCAATAAAATTGAAGCAATCTTGAAATATATTAATAATGAACATGCATCAACTATAGTTGTAATAAATGGTGATGCCATGACTGCTGGGTCAAATCCAACCTTCTTAGCTAAGATTGGTAAAGATGATCCTATTAACTTAGCAACACATACAGTTATTACTAATGTTCCACATACAACAGTTGCTATTAATACTTCAATATTATCAATAAATATTAATTTTAAGAAATTAGCTAAAGCTAATGTTATTCCACATAATAAAGATACTCTAAACTCTTTCCATAAAACTTTAAATGTATCTTTAAATTCTATTTCATTTAAAGATAAACTTCTTATAACTGAAACAGATGCTTGAGAACCAGCGTTTCCACCTGTATCCATTAACATAGGAATAAATGCAGTTAAAGCTACACATGATGCTAATGAAGCTTCAAAATGAGTAATAATACCACCAGTAAAAGTAGCAGATATCATTAATAATAATAACCAAGGTATTCTTTTATAGAATGTTTCAAATACCCCAGTATTAATATATGATTTATCAGTTGGAGTAATCGCTGCCATCTTTTCAATATCCTCAGTAGATTCTTCTACGATTACATCGATGATATCATCAATTGTAATAACACCAACAAGTCTGGATTCAGAATCAACAACAGGCATTGTGTTATAGTCATAATCTTGGAACATATCAGCAACATCCTCTTGATCCATTAAAGTTGGTATCATATGTTCTGCTTCAGTCATTACATCTTCTATTAATGTATCAGGATCATTAACCAATAAATCTTTTATAGAAACTAAACCTAATAAATGTCTTTCATCATCTGTCACATAACAATTATCATATGAAACAAATTCATTCTTTTGTTTTCTTATTCTTTCAATAGATTGTTTAATTGTTAAACCTTTCTTTAAATGAATATACTCTGTAGCCATTAAAGAACCAGCTGAATTATCTGGATATCTTAATAACTTATTAATAACTGATCTAGTTTCTTTAGATACATTTGATAATAATTTAGCTACCATTACAGCAGGCATTTCATCAAATAAGTCAGCAGCATCATCTGAATACATATCTTCAATGATTGATGTTGCTTCTTTATTAGTTAAAGCAGTTATTAACTTCTTTTGTACATCATCATCCATATTAACAAAAACATCAGTTGCCATCTTTTTAGGTAATAATCTAAATGCTTGAGTTAATTTATCATCCTCTAATTCTTGAATTAATGTAGCTATATCTACTTCATTCATATCCTTATAAATATTCTTAATATCAGTATATTTTTTATTGTCTAATAATTCTTTAAAGAAATCTAATTCCATATAAATCAACTCCTTTTTGCAAAAACGTTTTTTATTATACCACATTAATTATAACATAAAAAAAGATAGATTAATCTCTATCTTTTTCCACATGTTGTTCCATTCCATTTATTAGGTTCATTAACAACACCTAAGAATAAAATACTATTAGTTGTTTTTTCTCTAATCATATATATAAATGGTTTATTTAAATCAATATTGATTATATTATAATCAGGTTCTATAAATGCTGTAGCTTCATTTAAACCAAAGTATGTAACGGCTGCTGCTTTTGTTCCTTCTTCATTTAATGCAATATGTGTTTTATGAATTGCTTCTTCTACATATAAATTATTAACATTATTCTTTGTTCTTGTTTCCTTAGATATTATTCCAGAGAAATCAGCTTTATCCATATCAAATGCATCAGACATACCATTATTAATTAACAATGTTTTGAAAGATTGTAAATCATAATCATATGTATATCTTGGTATAGATAAGAATATTTTTGTTGGCTTATCATTTTGTTCTGCTTTTTTAGATTCTAATTTAGCTAATTCTTTATCATCAAAGTTCTTTATATATTCATTTATATCATCATTAGGTAATATAGCAATATATTCTAAATTAGTATCTTCTTTATATGGAATAATAATACCTTTTGCTTTATCAGATTCAAGATAATTATCAATTCCACGATATTCATTATGCATCATTTCCACTTTTATCTTTTCACCATCTTGCTTAGTGAATTCTGCTTCAGTTGTTAATTCACATTCGAATCTTTTTTGCCATTTAACATCTATTGCAATTGCGTTAGCTAATCCTAAAACAAAGTCTTCATCTATTCTATCCAATAATTTAGGAATCATTCCATCTGTTTTATTATTAACCCAATCATTAATAACTTTTGGTGTTTTAAAATCATCAAATAAGAATTCAGAAGAATAATTATCTTTTAAGTTTGTAATATATGTTTCTTCAATAAAACTCTTATATTTATTCTTTGTAAACATAGCATTAGATATCTTGATATTTTCATTGTTGATAACTGCTACTTTTTCATTACCTATTAGTTTATTTATTTGTTCATAAGTATCACCTTTTGAACCATCTCTTAACATTGATAAAGCAACATTTATACTATAAGGTGATATTAAATAATTATTTTTTTCTTCTTCGTTTATTTGTTTTAACATATTAAACATGAATGTTTTATTATCGGATTCATATTGTTGATAATTAACATCTTTTCTAGGATGTATTGTACTAATCTTTTTATGATAGTTCATAGCCATCAATATAATACTAGCTAATAATACTATTATTATTGCTATTGGAATTATTAATAATATTTTTTTCTTCATAAATATCACCTACTTTAATATTAATAAAAAAAGATAGATTATACAATAAATCTATCTTTTATATTATTTATTTTACATATGACATAATAAAATCTATTAAACTTTGATTTTGGCATATAAATCCAAATGCTACACCACATAGTGCACCTATTAAATGTCCATAATGAGATACACCATCTTTATTAAACAATTGTCTTACTTCATCAATAAAATAGAATAATATAATGAATACTAA
The DNA here is from genome assembly GCA_946643435.1 of uncultured bacterium. Lineage (GTDB taxonomy): Bacteria > Bacillota_I > Bacilli_A > RF39 > UBA660 > UBA6985. The sequence continues at coordinate 16,265 of CAMPCD010000002.1, read as the reverse complement.
TGTTAAAGGTATCTTATCAGACATATTAACAAATGCTGATAATGCTATTAACATAAATACTATATTTGATGCACCTAGTATTCTATATTTACCAATTATGAAATTAATTACACCTGTAATAAATGCAGTTATTAATATCATAATTAATAAATTAATTGATCCATACTTTTCTTCTATCATAGGACCTAATAATAATATCTTTAAGAAATTATTACTAAAATGTCCAAAGTCTTTATGTCCTAATATATTAGTAAAAAATCTTATATATGTTAAAGGATTTAATAAAGATGCTTTTTCACTTGAAAATAAATAATTACTCTTTCCTCTTGTTAACCATGATAATATCAATACTCCAAAGGATATTAAAAAGAATGTCAAGGTAACCGGAGCATTATATTCAAAATATTTTAATATATCATTCATATTGTTCACCTATTATAATTATATATTATTCATATAAAAAAGTAGATATATTATCTACTCTTTATATTTTAAAATCATCAATAAAATCTAATTCTTCTTGTTTTACTTCAGCCTTTGTCTTTTTTACTTCTTTAGGTTTAGAATCTTTTTCTACTTCATCAACTTTCTTTAAAGTAGTTACAACAAACGCTTTAGTATATCTAGATTTAGTTATATTAGATCCAGTAGAAGCTAAATCCATGATAGATATATCTGTATTCTTTAATTCTTCTACATCATCTAATTTTTCTAATCCTATCATATCTTTAGTTGAAGTAATTAAAGCAGATATTATTTCATAGTTAGTTGATTTAACTGGTTTAATTACCATAGAACCACGTTTAGCTCTTGATGATTCAGTTAAGTCAGATAATTTAATACGTTTACCTGTCTTTTGATTTGTAAATATATTTAAATATTCATCATCAGCATCATATGTTAAACCAGATACAACTTCATCATCTTTTAAGTTAATACCTTTAACACCTGCAGACTTACCTGATGATACAACAGGTATTTCATCTGTCTTATAAGATATATAATATCCTGTCTTAGATACTATAATAGTATTTTCTTTAGCTCTTTGTACATCAACAACTAAATCATTATCTTTTAACTTAATATATGTATATAGTTTATTATATTTAGATACAGTTAAGTCATTTAAGTTAATCTTCTTAACATTACCATCTTTTGTATAAATAACTACTTCCATATCATGAGATCTATCATCTACTACATATGATTTAACTACTTCATCATTAGGATCAATAGCAACAAAGTTAGATATATGTTTACCTAAATCTTTCCACTTAAATGTAGGAATATCATTTATAGGTAAATAGATATAATTACCTTTCTTTGTTAATACCATGATCTTATTTAATGTAGTTGTTTCATATAGATTAATTAAATAATCTCCTTCTTTAACACCACTTGAATCAGCAGCATTATAAGATTTAGATGAAACCTTCTTTAAGTATCCATCTTTTGATAAAGATACTATTACATTTTCTTTCATGATTAAATCTTCTGCATTATAAGAAATTTCTTTTACTTCATCAGATATTTCAGTCTTTCTTGGAGTAGCATATTCTTTCTTAATAGCTCTTAATTCATTTTTAATAACTTGGTTTAATTTAGATTCATCACTTAATATTTCTTTTAACATATTAATAATCTTCATTGCATTATCATATTTAGCTTGTTCTTCAGCTACTTCTGTATTAGCTAATCTATATAATTGTAATGTAACTATATATTCAGCTTGAGCTTCATTGAAACCATATTCTTTAATAATGTTTTGTTTAGCATCAGCTTTACCTTTAGAAGCTCTAATAGTTTTAATAATCTTGTCTAATATATCAACTGCTTTTAACATACCTAATGCTAAGTTAGCAGCATCTTCTGCTTTCTTTAAATCATATTCTGATCTTTTTCTTACTACTTCTTTATCAAAAGCAATATAAGCATCTAATATTCCTAGAATACCTAATTGTCTAGGTCTTCTATTAACTATTGTTACCATATTATATGAACAATTTACTTTAAGATCTGTATTCTTTAATAAATAGTTCATAACTAATTCTTTATTAGCTCCAGGTTTAAAATCAATAACTATTCTACAGAATGCATCTTTATCAGATTCATCTCTTACTTCAGCTATACCTGATACATTATTATTTATTCTTATATCATCAATCTTTTTAACTAATTGTTGTTTAATAACATCATAAGGTATTTCAGTAATTACACATGATTCTTTTCCTTTTTCTTTAACGAATTCATATTTAGCTCTTACTGATACTTTTCCCTTACCTGTTTCTAAAGCTTGTCTTATATCATTTTTACCTTCAACTATACCACCAGTAGGAAAATCAGGTCCTTTAACAATATCTAAGATACTATCTAAATGACAATTAGGAGAATCAATTCTCTTGATTGTAGCATCTATTATTTCACCTAAATTATGTGTAGGTATATTAGTTGCATATCCAGCTGAAATACCCATAGTACCATTTACTAAAATAATTGGGAACTTAGCAGGTAATACAGTTGGTTCCATTAAAGTATCTGAATAGTTAGGAGCCCATATTACTGTATCTTTAGGTAAATCTTTTAAAGTTTCTTCCGCTATCTTTGATAATCTTGTTTCAGTATAACGCATGGCAGCTGGAGGATCCCCATCAATAGAACCATTGTTACCATCTACTTCAACTAATGGATTATTATTCTTCCACTCTTGAGATAAATGTATTAATGCATCATATACTGATGTATCACCATGTGGATGGAACTTACCTAATACATTACCTACTGCATTTGCACACTTCTTAAAAGGTTTATCATATGTGTTTTTATCTAAATGCATGGCATAGATAATTCTTCTTTGAACTGGTTTTAACCCATCTCTTACATCTGGGATTGCTCTATCTTGAATGATGTACTTAGAATATCTACCAAATCTTTCACCCATGATATCTTCTAATGTATAATCATGGATTCTAGATTGCATATCAATTAATTCTGTTTCTTCGACTTTTTTCTTTGCCATCGAGTATCACCTAAGATTGATTATAACATAACAAACGTATTTTTGTACTTATTTATGTATATTATTAGACATAAAAAGGAACGAAAACGTTCCTTTTAATTATATACAAAACTCTACTATAGACTTATAGTTATCATCTTTATCAACTAATACTATATAATCACATCCACCAGCATTAGTTTTTCTAGTTGAGTAATTAATCATTTGTTTAATATTAGAATAATCTAACTTTTCAGCTTTCATAGTTGCTTCTCTAGTAACTCCTAAATAGTATTTATATACTTCACCTTTATTAGTTAGAATATATAGATTCTTATCTAATACTTCAATAGAAGTTGCTCCATCTACATTAGTTATTTCTCTATCAAGATCAAATACTACTTTACCATTAGATAATAAACTAATGTATATATCATTTGTATAAAGTGAATCAACTATATTATAGTCTGAATCCTTAATTCTTTTTAATTTATTTTGATCAATTGAATTATTACATTCACATGTAGTTTTTTCATCTTTAGTAATATTTATTTTACCAGTATATATTAGACCTATAAATACACATAAACAAACTACAATTATAATTAATATAAAACTTAAAACTTTTAATTTTTTCATATAATCTCCTTCTTTTTTTAATTATTCACATTTAATATTAGTTATTTCATAACTATGTCTTTTAATAGTTATATCACCTACACATTTTACTTTACCAGTATCAACATTAATTTTAGTATCACCTGTATTAGTAAAACTAGCATCTATTAAATAATCTTCTAAACTATCAATATAGATCATCTTTAATTCTCCATATTTACTATCGTCTAACCATGCTTTAGTATCTGCTGTTAATTGAACATCTTCAATACCAAATTGAGTATTATAAACTTCTTTAGGTTTAACAAATATATATACAGTTGCTCCAACTATTAATAATAATGCGATAGTTGTTTCAATTATTCTTAATTCTTTTTTATCAAATATATACCAAGAATAAATTAACATTGTTACTGCACAAAATATTGCACTTAATAAATGATTCGGAAAAAAAGCTACTGCTTCATTTAGGAATCCAAAATAATGTTCTATCAAGAGTAGTAATATTGGAGTTAATATTAATAGACCCCACCATTCATTATTTCTCATATAATAACCAATATATCCCATAGGTAAACAAGCTATAGTCCATATAAACCAATAGTAATAATAACCAAATAAACTCCATCCAGCAAAACCACATAATATTTGTACTAAATATACTAATGGTTGACTAATTAAGAAAAATACAAAACATTTTAATGCGGATTCTAATGGAGATTTACTATTTGTAATAATTAATACCCCAAATAATATCCATACTTCAAAAGATATAGCTATATCTCTAAATGATGTTTCACTAGTAATTGGTAACATTGCCATTACTGCAGTATAAATACCTACTATAATTGCCCATATAATAAGTTTAGGCCATGTAATATTTAAACCACCAAAGATTTTTTCATTATTTCAATCCTTTCTTTAATTAAGTTATATCATAAAAAAAAAGAATAGTCATCTATTCTTCTTTTCAAATCTTGCTTCACCTATTTTTTCTTTAATTAATACTTTACCTTGAACTAAGTATTCATCATAAAATGTACCTAAATCCTTAGCTCTAGGATGAAAGTATTGTCTTGATGCTTCTATCTTTTGACCATATGATAATGATTCATCAGGTAATAAATTTTCACTTGAATGAAATGGTTCATCTTCAACATCAATTCTAAAAATATCTAATTCATTATCTCTTATTTGATGTAACCAAAAATCTAAACTTTTTTCATCACATGCAAATAATGAATGTAATCTAGAGTATATTTCAGGACAATTCTTACTACGATATTCTTCCATAGCTAGCTCTCTTAAATTAATACCTTCTTGTAATAATTTTTCCATAGCTAATTTATTAGCTAATTTTATTTCTTGTTGAGGACATACATATTTATCTTGCATAAAACCTATTATTTCACCTAAGTTAACTCTATCTTCAAATGGTTGTATACCATTTAACTCACATAAACGATTAAACTTAGACATAGTAGAAGGAAATTCTTTAATTTCTACTGTAGGATTCATGTCGTATATTCTTTTATATAATCTATTATTAAACTTCTTTGGATCAACTATTAATGTTTTATTCTCTTTATAATCACTATCATGATTACCTAATAAATGTAAATGAAATAATTCCATATAAACATCCCCTTTAAGTGATGCTTATTATAGCACCTAATTAATTAGAATACAAAAAAAAGGAAGAATTAATCTTCCTTTTAATCATGATCCTTAGCATCAAAGAATATAGAATTTAATAATTCTTTTTGTGCTTTATCTATATTATCTTTATTCTCTTTATTACCTGTTACTTTAATAAAGAATTGAGCTCCATAGCTACCAGTATAATTAAATACGAAAGTACTATAAACTCTATCTTCATTTTCATTATGAACAGAACCATATAAAACTGCTCCTTCATAATCTCCAACTATTCTATTAAAGAATTTATTAGTAGCATCACCATGTTTATCATATTCAACTACCATTTTATTAGATTTAATCCATTCATATAAATCTGTCACTTTTTTATTGTATTCAGAATAAGGATACATTCCATATAATATTTCTATTTGTTTTGATTTATCATCTGTCTTTAATAAACACTTCTTAGCTTTAGATATACCATTTGCTTTCATATCATAATCAGAACATTCATATTCAGGTGATATATACATCTTCATAAAGCTCCATGCTTTCCAATCACCTATTACTGTATTCCATTCTTTTACTTCAGGTTGCTCTACTGAATCAGGTTTATTTCTTGTGAATACCAAGCCAGTATAAGCATCAGTTCCATGTAACAAACCATCATAATAACCGCGTTTATCTTTCATAAAATCTTCAACTTCTTCAGTTGTTCTGTCACATGTGGTTTGCTTTAATTCTTTATTTTCTTCTTTAAAACAATAAGTAGTATCTTCATATTGAAACATTAATATAGGCCCTTTTTTAATAGTCCATTCATTAGTATTATAGTCACCTATTGTAAATTTAGTAGGCCCAAGAAGATATGATGCATTTGAGTATTTAATATCTGAACTCTTTAAATACCAATTACCATAGAATGTCTTTTGTTCCTTGCTCATTGTTGCTGTTTTAACTAAGTTCTTAATCTTATGATAGTTAAGCAAGAATATAGGTGTTCCTATTACTATAATAAATAATAAAACAATGGCTATAACTATTTTATTACTTACTCTACACCCACAGCTAGGACAAATAACTGCCTTTTTATCTACTTCTTTTCCACAATGTTTGCATGTTTTCTTATTCATATATCCTCCTAAACAAAACATCAATATAAAACCAAGTTGTATTTATTAATTTTATTATATCATTTTTACACAAATAAAAAAGGAAGAATTAATCTTCCATATTAACATTTGTATAAATAGCTGTTACATCATCTATTGCATCTAATAAATTATATATAATATTAAATGTTTCTAGGTCTTCACCTTCAAGGTTAATCATTTCTTTAGCATACCAACCTGATTCATCTACTTCATAATCAATGTTAGGTATTAATTCTTCTAAAGCTTCTTTAGTCTTAAAAGTATCTTGATATTTAACAGATAATTCAATTACACCATCATGTGATTCTAATTCGAATGGTTCAATACCTTCATCTAATAAAGCCATTAAAACTGAATCTTCATCATCATATTTGAATGCTAATACTGTTAAATTATCATAATTATATGATACAGAATTAGTAACACCTAATGATTTATTCTTTTTATTGAAAGCTGCTCTTACTTCTCCAACTGTTCTATTAACATTGTCAGTTAAAGTCTTAATCATGAAAGTTGATGCACCAGGACCAAATCCTTCATACATTATTTCTTCATATTCATCTTTACCTGCACCTTTAGCTTTATCTAATGCTCTTTTAATAACATCTTGAGGAACTTGTTCCTTTTTAGCTTTTTCTATTAAGTGTTTTAAAGATAAATTTGATTCAACTTCAGTGCCACCTCTTTTAGCAACTAAATATATTTCTTTAGCATAAGTAGTATATAACTTACCTTTAGCAGCACCAGTTTCTTTTATTTTCTTTTCTCTAACAGCATATGCTCTTCCCATAAAAATCACCTATATAATTTTATTATAAACTAATTTGTTTTTCAACTATTTTATCGACTACGAGTATATGGTTTAAGTTCACCTTCTTCAAAAGATAAATCTTTTTTAGAATCTTTTATTCCATATACCTCTTCATATATACTAGATACATCTAATGATGTAGCTCTTTCTCTAGGTATACCTAATAAATCTAATGTATGTAATACTTCTTCTTCACTTTTACCTTCTATTTCAAGATATTCAGGAATTCTAGGCCAAGTATCAATATCAATTTCAACACCATTTAATAAGAATTGAATTCTATAGTTTTCTTGTTTACCTCTTGCAAAATAACCTAATCTATTAAGCATTTCATCCATAGTTTCAAAATCACTTACTTCTACTTCTATTTCTTTAGTGCCATCAATATTAGCTGACTCTAATTGTTTAAAAGTTAATGTTGTAGTTTTTCCATCTGTTCTTAATCTAATCCATCTATTTGGATCTACAGGGTTAAAATCATAAACATTTCTTCTTTGAAATGAACTCTTAACAAAAGAAGCTTTCAATTCTTGTAATTTTTTTATTATTTCTTCTCTATTTATTTCTAATACTCTGACTTCATATTCTATTTTTTCCATAAATATTCCCCTTTATATACGCATATAATAATACAAATTAAAAAGAATAGCAAACGCTATTCTATTTAATCAATCTATTTCTTCCACTTTCTTTTGCTACATATAGATTTCTATCAGCAATTAATATAGCTTCATCTAATGTTTGAACATCAGATATAGATGCTGATCCTATAGAAATAGTAATTCTCTTTTTACGTTTATTTTCAAGTTCAAATCTATGATTTGCAACTTGTTTTCTAAACTTTTCAAGTAAGTGAGTAAATTCTGCATATTGCATATCAGGAGGAGCAATCATAACAAATTCTTCTCCACCCCATCTTCCAACTGTAATACCTCTTATAGCAAATGATCTTAATAATGAAGCTAATTCTTTTAATACCATATCACCTGATATATGTCCGAATGTATCATTGACAACTTTAAAGTGATCTATATCACATATTGCCACACTGAAATCTTTCTTTGTAACTATTGATTTCATTATAGTATCAGCACCTATTTGATTTAAAGCACGTCTATTATAAACTTCTGTTAATTCATCAAAGTCAGCTTTTCTAGATAATTCTCTTTCTCTTATAGATGTTCTATCACTAAAGAATTTAGTGAATAAGAATATTGCAGCAAATGATAAGAAACTATTGAAGATAAATAATATTTCTATAGCTCTTAAGTTTAAGTAATTTACTTTTGGTAAATTATATTTAATTGTTACATATCTTAATACAAAGAATGTAATCATAAAGAATATACCAAGTATCCATGGTCTATTATCCTTTTTAGCTACTCTTGTTTGAGTAGGTGAAAATGAAGGAAGGAAGAATGCACATGTTAGCCCAAATGCCCAGTTTTGGAATCCTGGAGCCCAACCAAATGTTAATACTGCTCCTATCATATGTACCCAGATTTCTATAAATGCTATTGCACCCACTAATCTTGTTCTTTCACTTGGAAAAAATGCAAAACAAAAATACATACTAGTAGTAATTGAATTATAAATGATCAAAGATAAAATTTTATATCTAGCATAAAAATGCATCAATACAATATGGTACAAAAAAATAGACATGTTTATAATAAACATTACCATAGCGACTCTACCTTTAGGAGTATTTTTATTTTGAATCAAATCTTTAATAACCTTTATCATAAAATCATCCCCTTGATAAACACCTATATTATAATAATAAGTATTTATAAAATCAATGAAATCGTTTACAAATTAAATATTAGTTGTTATAATTTTAGTAGAATAAGAAGGTGTATTTGATGAATACTAGTTTAATTAAAGAAACAAATACTAAGCTTTTAGATATAGTTGAAAATATATCTAAATTAAAAGATGAATATGAATTCAAATTAGCGGAAAATAAAAATCAAATAGATGATGAGTTAGCTAAAGTAGAAGAATATAAAAGACAATTCAATGAAGCTAAAAAAACAATTCAAAAAATGTCTGATGACATCAATGGATTTGAAGAAGACTATCGTAACTTAGTTGAAAAATTCCAAGATGATGAATTATCTAATATACTAACTGGTGTATCTAAAGAAATAAATGCTAAGATTAAAGAAAAGAAGAGAAATATCCAAAAAGATCAAAAGGAAATGAATTCTTTAATTGATAAAGCACAAGCAGCTAAGAAAGCATTAGTTAAACTTACTTCTGAGAAGAAAGCACTAGAACTAGTATTAAAACAAATAACTGATGTATATAAATATTATGATGAACAATTTAAAGATATAATTACATTCTCTGAAGATCACTTCGATAATCTACATCCTGATGAAGAAGAAATAGAAGTTGAAAACGAAGAAGATGTAAATGTAGATGAAATTGAAATAGATGAAAAAGAAGAAATCGTAACTGATGAAGATGTTAATAAAAAAGTTGTAGAAGTTGAAGAAGATGGTGAATCAACTGAAGATGAATTAACACTTGATGAAGATGAAGATGAAGAAGAACATACTGAAGAAGAACAAATCAAATCTGATGCTGAAGAATTAGATTTAGCCGATGATGATTTAGAACTAGATGATGAAGATGAAGAAGCTTATCAAGATGTTGATCCAAATGAAATAACAGATGATGCATTTGATGATGAACATATTGATTCAGATGATATAGGATTCAACATTGAAAACTTAGTATTAAATGATGATTTAGATTCAGATGATGAAGATTCAATAAGAGAATTCTTAGATAAAGATGAATTAGATCTAGATAATGAAGAAGAATAAAAGATACTCACAAAGAGTATCTTTTCTATTTATATATTTTATTATTAATATTTATTAGATTGTTATAATCAACATCTCTTAACATATTAATACTATTAGTAGATGTTACTTCTATACTTATTAAATCCTTTAAAGGTATAACCTTTCCATCTAATACAATAGTTGTTGAATTTTCTTTATTAATAGGTTTAATAATTATTTTATTATTTGTACCAGTTATAAAAGAATTAGCAATATTTTTATTAATTAAACTATTAATTGGTGCAATTGGTGTAATTTGCATAACATCAAAGGAAGGATCAATTATACTACCACCTAAACTCATATTATATGCTGTACTACCAATTGTAGAAGAAACAGATACACCATCTCCAGCTAATTTATATAATAAATTATTATTAATAAATACTGATAAGTATAGAGTTTTAAACAAAGTATTTCTTACAGATACTTCATTCAATACATGATATACACTTCCATCATATTCATCATTAGTATTAATTTTTATTGTTAAAAACTTGATCTTTTCAACATTGAAATTATTGGTATTTAAATCATGAATAAATAAACTTAATTCATCTTTATTCATAGTAGTTAAATATCCAAGGTTACCAGTATTAATAGAAGCAAACTTTTTAGTTGGATCAAACTTACATTCATGTATCATTTTTAAGAATGTTCCATCTCCACCTACAGCTATAGCTAAATCATAGTCATCTTTATTAGATAATTCATAACCATTAGATACTAGTTTTTCTTCTAAATCATTTCTAGTTGTTTCAGATATCTCATTAGCTTTTGCAAATAATCTAATCTTCATATTTATCTTTCTCCCATCTAGCAAATATTCCACATGGTAAAATAATATCAGAATTGTTTACAGGTAATCCTATTTCATTTGCTGAAATATAACCTTTATATTTACTTTCTACAGTTAACTTTAATATATTAGTTAATACTGTTTGAGATAAACCGGTAGTATATGAATTAATTAAGAACATGATTGGATCATCACTTAATAGTTTTGAACATTTTTTAACTAAATCATAAAGATCAGTTTCAATATTCCAAACTTCTTTATTAGCTCCTCTTCCAAATGAAGGTGGATCCATGATAATAATATCGTATTTATTACCCCTTCTTAATTCTCTATCAACAAATTTAACAACATCATCAACAAGGAAATGACATTCTTCATTTTCTAGTTCTGATGATCTCATATTTTCTTTAGCCCAATCTACCATGCCACGTGATGAATCAACATGTGTTACAATTGCATGTTCAGCTAAAGCTGCCATTGTTGCACCACCAGTATAAGCAAATAAATTTAATACTTTAACTTTTCTTTTAGCATTCTTAATCTTCTCTCTTATAATATTCCAATTATAAGCTTGTTCAGGAAATAAACCTGTATGTTTAAATCCCATTAGTTTTAAATTGAAAGTCAAATCTTTATAGTGAATTTGCCATGAATCTTTTAAGTACTTACTATTCTTTGTCCAAGCTCCTCCACCTTTATTACTTCTTGTGTAATAAGCATCACATTTCCATTCAATATTAGTTAGTTTATCATTCCATATTACTTCAGGATCTGGTCTAACTAATGTTACATTATTCCAAGATTCATATTTGTTTCCATCACATAAATCTATTAATTTATACTCATTAAAATCTGATACAACTTTCATAAATATCACCTATATAAATTATAACAAAAATATGTATTATTTTATATATAAATGTACTATAATAAAAAATAAGAAAGGAAGATTATATGGAAGCTATTTTAGGTCCAGTTTTATTGGTTATAGCATTTATACTATTATCATCAATAAGACAAGTTAACGAATATGAAAGAGGAGTATTATTTCAATTAGGTAAATTTAAAAGAATACTTAATCCAGGTTGGAATATAGTATTACCTATTATTCAATCTTTTCAAAAAGTTGATGTAAGAACTAAAGCAGTTGATGTACCTGAACAAGATGCTATTACTAGAGATAATGTATCTATTAGAATCAATGCAGTAATTTACTATAAAGTATTTGATGCTTCTAAAGCATTAATCGCTGTTCAAAATTATCAATATGCTGTTGGTCAATTAGCTCAAACTACTATGCGTAATGCAGTTGGTGCTATTTCATTAGATGAATTATTATCTGAAAGAGATAAGATATCTTCTGAAATATGTAAGATAATTGATGAAGCAACTGATCCATGGGGAATCAAGGTTGAAAATGTTGAATTAAAAGATATCAAGTTACCAGAAGAAATGCAAAGAGTTATTGCAAAAGTTGCTGAAGCTGAAAGAGAAAAAATGGCAGTTATTACTAAATCTAAAGGTGAAGTTGAATCTGCTGAAAACTTAGCTAAAGCTGCTGAAACAATGTCTTCTACTCCTGGAGCATTACACTTAAGAACATTAGCTACATTAAATGATTTATCATCTGATCAATCTAATACAATTATTTTTGCTATTCCAATTGAAGTATTAAATGCATTTGGACAACAAAACATGCAAAATGTAGTTAAAAAAATAACTGATAAAACTAATAAAGAAAAATAAAAGGAACTGTTTAGTTCCTTTTTTTGTTTGTATTTTTTCTAGTTTTTCCTTTTGTATATTTATCATCTAAATCATATAAAAAGTTTTCAACTTCATCTTGTTTTAAAGATTGATCACATGGATCTTGATAATAATACTTTGCACATAGATTATTGTAGAAACTTCTATCCTCAATACCTTCCATCTCTTCAAATAATTCTTGTTGAGTATATGGAGAGTATTCAATCATACTTGCCATTTTTGCAAAAATATCAGGATTTTCCATGAAATCATATGAACTAGCTACAGCTTTAGATGATTCATTTAATCCATCTAAGAACCATCTCTTTAGTAGTTCAGCATCAGGCATATTTCTATAGTGTCCTCTTTCTAGTAGAGCTGTATTAACAATTAATAATAACTTGTTTAATACTTTTTCTAATTGATAGTAATATTCTTCATCAAGATAATCAAATTCACTAGGAATTAAATATTTAGATTGAGAACCTAATTGTACATATTGAATATATCTAGTAGAATAATCATCTATAAATATGTTAGCTTGATAACCTATAGCAATAAGTTTTTCTAGAAGCAATAAATCCTTATGATTATTTATTGGTAAATATTGAAATCCTTCTGATGTACTTGTTAACATTAAATAGGAAACACAACTACTATTTATATCAAAATTTTTCATATAGAATTCTAATATTTCATTTAAATCTTGTTGAATTTTTTCTTTGTCTAAATATATATAATCAGTTATAGCTTCACGGAAACAATCTCCACTGTTTAAAGTATATTTATTTACAAATCTTTCTATTTGTTCTCTTGTTGTCATATTCCAAAACCCCTTTGATGCATTATATTATACACCTTTCTTGTTCATTTTAGCAAATTGATATTTATATATAAATCTCATAACTAATTTAACTGGTAATATTTTATTAAAGAATGCTCCTACTTTAATAATAAATGTAGGTATAATAACTAATTTATTCTTTAACATTTTATCAACAGCATATTTAGCTACATATTTAGCACTTACTCCTTTAGTAGCAAATGTACCATTAGCAACTTTATTAAATTCAGTTTCTACTGGTCCAGGACATAAAGCACTTACATGCACATTAGATTTAGCTACTCTTAATTCTTCATATATAGCTTCTGTTAATCTTAATACATAATTCTTAGTAGCATAATAAGTTGCCATCTTAGGTCCTGCAGTAAATCCTGCTGATGAAGCAACATTTAATATATGTCCTTTGTCTTTCTTTATAAAATCATATAAATATAATTTAGTCATATAATGTACTGCTTTAATGTTTAAGTCTATCATTTCAAATTCTCTAGTTAAATCAGTTTCACTAAAGTTTCCAAATAAACCAAAACCAGCATTATTGATTACTATATCTATATCTTCTTTTCTAGTTTGTTTATATAGATATTCAATATTTTTCATATCAGATAAATCTAATTGATAACACTTAACATTAACAGGTAACTGTTTCTTTAATTCTTTTAATTCTAATCCACGTCTAGCAACTAATATTAAATCATATCCTCTAGAGGACAATTCTATTGCTAACTCTTTACCTATTCCACTTGATGCTCCAGTTATTAATGCTTTCATTATTTATTACCTCCAAATATAGATATTACTTTACTTACTGTTAATATTATATTATCTGCATTATTAATTGCTACTACTTTAAATATTGCTTTACCACCTACAGTAAATGCTGAAATAAATGCAGCAAGTATAACACTTACTAAAGTATTATTTAATCCTGTAGTTAAAGAAAAACTAATAGCTAGTATAGCTCCAATAGAACCAGAGATAATACCACAAATATCACCTACTATATCATTACATATAGATGATATCTTATTACTATTCTTTATTAATACTATTCCTTGTTTAGCACCTTTTATCTTTTTACTATTTAATGCATGGAATGTTGCTTCATTTGCAGTTATTGCAGCAGTACCAATAACATCAAATAATATACCAAATGAAATAGTAACAACAAGTACAATAAATAATACTATGTTATTACATGATACTGCTATTACATTTGAAATAGTACTAAATAATATTGATAAAATAAATGTTAATAAAAAAACTATTAATATCCAATGATCTTTTTTCATTAATATCACCTTACAAAATTATAACATAAAAAAAGATGTATTATTACATCTTCTTAAATAATTCTAATCTCTTTAAATAATTAAATCCTAATATAGATATTATTACTGGTATAAACAATAATATATCATTGAATAATCCTGTCTTTGGATTTTCTTCTACTCCTTTTACTGATTGTAATATAAAGTTTTCATTATTCTTATCTACAGAAAAACTCATAGGACTATGATTCCAATTATTACCAACAAAAACATCCATGCTTATCTTACTACTAGGTAAATCACTATACTCAATTAATGAATTTGGCTTCTTATATATTATAATATCATCGTTTGTTCCATCTAACCATTGACTATCAGTATGAAAAGTAACTTTATAATATTGTGTTAAGTTAATAGAATTTGAATAACTACCATCCTTATTCAAAAAACCAACATATTTATTCTTTAAAGCTCCCTCAGCATCAAAAATTCTAACATCGAAACTTCTATTGTTTAAAAGTACTCCATCATTTGTCATTGGAACAATCCACTTATTCAAACCTTCTTCTTCATAAAAGAAACGAACAATTGAATAATTTATTTCCCCTTCACTTTCAACTTTAATTAGTGAATTATTTAATGTTAAACTCTTATGAATATCCAAACGATTAGCTAGAAGAGTACTATTATTTATATTTAACTTACCAAAATGAACCGCATTACATTTTAAATACGAATCATTTATATTTATATCAGATGTTTTATCATATATATTACTGTTATATGTCACATTCGAATTATTAATAACAACACTATCAGATGCAACACCTTTTACATTCAAATTTGAATTATTAATAATTATTTTTGCATTCTTTGGTTCATAAACCTTAACCATATCACCGTCATAAGTAGGCATTGTAATATAAACATCATCAAATTCAATATTGTATTCTATTTCACTATCATCACTTTGAGTTGTTTCTAAATTATACAAATAAAACCTTTTACCATTAGATGTGATTTTTAAGCTTGGTATAGTAGTATTAATAGATGTTATATATACATCTTCAAATACTGTAAGCACTCCATTGTCATATGATAATATCTCCGATACCTCATTATCAAATAAATCTCTTGCTAAATAAGAAGAATATACATGTATTCCATTATTATCTATATATAAGCGCTTATATATAGTTTTGAGATTAGTGTCAGCTTTGACATTGAAAGTGAATAAACAAATAAATAGAATTGTTAGTATTTTAAACTTTTTCATACTACCACCTATTATAATTTTACCATTTATCTAATTTGATATACTAATTTTTAATAATATTTATTTTACCTTTACACAATAAAAAGATGTATTACTACATCTTTTTAAATAATTTTAATTTCTTTAAATAATTAAATCCTAATATAGATATTATTACAGGAATAAATAATAGTATATCATTAAATAATCCAGTCTTTGGATTTTCTTCAATTCCTTTAACACTTGATATTGTTAATGTTAATACAACATCTT
>CAMPCD010000001.1 GCA_946643435.1 uncultured bacterium | reverse complement strand
ATAATTATAGTTATCTTTATTTATATTAAATGTGTATAAATCTCTATCTTTATCATATATTTCTTTTATATGAAACTCATTAAAATCATATTCTAAAGAATAATTAGTTTCTCTATTAATAAACATAATAAATGCAATAAGAATAATTATTGATATTATTAAAAATAAAACTATTCGTATATTATTCTTTAAAATCTTCATACTATACTCCGTCTCTATCAGGATATGCTTTCTTCATCTCTTGCATGAATGTAGTAACTATTGTCTCTATTTGAGGCATAGATCTTTTTGCAATATTAGAAACATATACAGTTTCTTTAATTGTATCAATTCCAATTGTTCCCCAAATAATACCTGATTTAATAGTACAATCATTATACATATCAGGTGTAATTGAAATAAACTTATAACCAGGCCATAAGAAGTTTTGAGCAACTATTAATCTTTCAGTAGTTACTGCTACTACACCTGTATCAAATATTTTAAAAGCATTATCATTTAATTGTCCTGCAAATGCATATAATAATTCTTCATTAGGATTTAAATGTTTATCTATAACATTACAATGTCTTTTTAGTCTCCATGTAACTGTACCAGGAAACTTGTCCTTAAAAGCTTTAACTTTTTCGTATGTATTCATTATTTAGCCTCCAATATCTTATTTAATCTATATACATATTCATTATATTCATAGAATCCTTTAATACAACCTACCACTTTATTCTTACTTAATACTAATGTCATAGGTTTCGCAAAACCCTTTAAGAATGATGTTTCTACATTTTGAGTAGTACATTCAGCAGGTATTGCTATATCCATTTCCATTATAGCTTGATACTCATCTGCATCCATTCTAGAACTATTGTAATAATAAATATCTAATTTTTTATTTTTTGCTACATCATTAACAATTGGCTCTAACATATTACAGAAAGAACATGAATCTTCTCCAAATACTGCAATTGTATAATCTTTCTTTGCTACCATTGATTTAAATTGGGAAGCAGAAGATAGTTTATAATTTCTTTCTGGAGTTGGAACATAGTTATAATCAAATTGTTTAATATATTCATCATAATATTCAATCATGTCATTATAGATAAATGTATGTGAACCATCATTCGAATACATGATAAATACCATATCAGATGTAACTTCATCATCAGTTTGATTTTTAATATATTCTTTAACTTTATCAAAGCTATCATTTAATATATATACATTATATTTATAATTAGCTCTATAGTTTTCAAGTATATTATTTATATCGTCATTTACTTCTCCTTTATAGAAAAGTGAATAACCAGTTTTTTTAATTAATTTATCAATCTCATTTATAGATGTATATCGTACTTTGTTGTTATTTATCCTAGTTAAAATAAATAAGACAAAAAGTAAAACTAATACAATTACTAAAACAATCTTAAATCCATTAGTTTTCATGAATTTTCCTCCTATATATATTATATAATTTTAGATAGAAAATATCAAAAGAAAAAACAATTGCACGAATTGATAAGATATGTTAGTATATTAATCTACAAAAAGGGGAAAAATGTATGGAAAAACTCGATGTTATGTACACAACAGATAACAATTATTTAAATCAATTATTAGTTTCTATATCTTCATTATGTGATAATAATAAAGATTTAGAAGAAATTACGATACATTTAATATATGATAGATTTACTTTTGATGATTTTGCTAGAGTTATTAGACTAGTTGGTAAATTCAGAAATGTTCAACTAAAACTATATAATTATAATTTAATTAAGAATCTAGTTAAAGATAATAAAATACCTGATTGGAGAGGAACTAGTATTGCAAATGCTAGATTATTCTTTGAGCATATAATAAAAGATGTAGATCATTTATTATATTTAGATTCAGATACTATAGTAGTTAATAGCTTAAAATCTCTAGAAAACTATGATGCTGCTATTTGTATGGCTGAAGATGAGATGCCTTTAGAATATATAAAAGAATTAGATTCTGATATAAAAACTTACTATAACTCTGGTGTAATATGGATTAATACAAATAAATGGAAAGAAAAAAGATGTGAAGAAAGAATATTAGATACTTTAAAAAAGAGACAAAAATTCACCTATCCAGATCAAGACTTACTTAATATTACATTTAAAGATGAAATAGTAACATTAGATCCATCATATAATATGTATCCACCTGATATCTATTATGATAATCACTCATTAAGAAAATATCTTAATAATATAGGTGTTAAAAGAAATCAAATAAGTAAGATGGATAAAGCCGCACAAAATCCAAATATTCTACATTCAACAACATTTGGATATTGGAGACCATGGCATGAATCTAATTTCATTCATCCATACGAAAAACTTTATAGAGATTATTCAATATTAATACAACATGAATCAATGCAAATAGAAAGTGATCATAAACCTGGAAATAAATCAGTATATAAGGTAATTAATTATATTAAGCTATATACACCAAAAGAAATTAAAGATAAAGTTAAAAGACTACTAAACAAGTAGTCTTTTTTATTATTTAACAATAATTATTTATTAATATATAAAAAATCTAAAACATAAAGTTTTAGATTAAATATCAAAATGGTGGAGTCGGCGAGACTTGAACTCGCGTCCAAATTACTCTTCGATACAGTATCTACAGGTTTATTTAGATCACTTATTTCATTAACACTAGGAATCTAACAACCATATGTTAACTATCCTAAAATTATTCATCTATATTATCTAGGAAAACAATATAAATATATTCTATATATATGAACCAATTAATAAACTATAGAAAATCTATTAATCAGTGCCTCAATGCCAATTTTTAGGCAAAAGCTAAGGCAGTATTATAATTTGTTTTGTCAGTTATATTTAACTGTGTTGGAAGATTAGGTCTTACCTTACCACCTGCAACCATAACAAGACCATAATCTGTCGAAACCAGAAAACGACCCCATATATAAATTGTGATATAAATATATCACAATATTATGTATATATCAAATAAAAACTAGGATTGACCTAGTTATTAGATACATCTATTATAATTTCTCCATCTTTTGTATATAAGTACTTTTCTCTTGCATACTTAGCTACATATTCTGGATCTTGGAGTTTATTTACTTCATCATTTAATTCATCTTCGTGATCAACTAATTCACTATACTTGTCTTCTAAAGCTTTTTTAGTAGATACATTATGGTATATTTCTACCCAACTATTAAAACAAGTAAGCCAAACAAAACCTACTATACCAATTAATATAAGTACATAAATTGTCATTCTTAAATGAAATTTTGTCATAATAATCTCCTATAATTATTATAAACCATACTGTCAATTAATTGCTTTTTTACATGTAATATTTTTAGACTTTTACGCAAAAATTTACACAATAAAAAAGAACCAGATTATTCTTCTTCTGATTCTTCTCTATCTTCTCTAGCTAATTCTTTTTCATATTCTGCAAGAATGGCGTCAGTAAATATTTGTCTCGCTTCTGCATTTATTGGATGTGCTATATCACGATATTCACCAGGTGCAACTTGCTTAGATGGCATAGCTAAAAATAAACCATTAGTTCCCTCTAATATTCTAATATCATGAACAACGAATTGATCATCGATTGTTACATTAGCGAAACCTCTCATTTTCGAATTGTCTTTTTCAACAATACGAACTCTTACATTAGTAATTTCCATCGAGTCACCTTCCTACTACTTATTATACTCATTATATAGCAAATATTTATCAAAAATCAATAAATTACGATAAAATTGTATTTATAATGTCAACAAAGACTTCATAAGGAATATCTTCTGCTCTATTATTTAAAGTATAATTATGTTTTTTCAAAACAGTTTCAATAGCCTCTAAATCATATCCTTTAAGATTGTTTCTTAGGTTCTTTCTTTTAAATTGGAAAGCATATCTAATAAACTTTTTATATTTAGAATAATTAACATTTGATTCTTTAGTTAATAAAGAAATAATAACTGAATCAACTTTAGGTTTTGGTGTAAATTTTTCTTTAGGTATAAATAATTCTTTTTTAATATCATAAAAATTATTTAATAATGCAGTAATTGAACCATATTCTCTATTTCCTGGTTTAGCTGTTAATCTATCACCAAATTCCTTTTGTACCATGAATATATTTTTATATGATTTAATCTTGTTATCAACTAAACTTAATAATATTGGAGTTGTTATGTAATAAGGTAAATTACCTACTATGAATAATCTATTATATTTAATGTCTTTTATATCTTCTTTAATATCTCTCTTTAAAAAATCATCATATATTATTCTAAATTTAGTACTTGTATACTTAGACAAATAATTATCTAGCTCTACATCTATTTCATAAGCAATATAATAAGAATTTAATTGAGTTAATACGCCTGTTATAGCACCTGCTCCTGGACCAATCTCAATAATTAAGTCATCTTCATTAGCATCCACTAATTTACATATATTATTAATTACATTCTTATCATTAATAAAGTTTTGACCATATTTTTTCTTAAAATTAAACTCCATATTATCACCTAGTTGTTATTATAGCATAAAAAAGAAGGTTGTAAAAACCTTCTATCTTGACCATCCAAATCTTAGTACATCATATGTTATCTTATGTCTACCAACATTGTTTCTTGCATATTCTTCACTTGGAGATAATAAATCAATATCAGTTCCAAGTACACCTCTATCTAAAACTATAGCAGTCATCTTAGTTCCATAGTTATCCCATGTAATAATTGAACCACATTTTAAGTTTTTAGAAGAAGCTACAATATTAACTGTTCCATATGTTGGATCTTCATATGTAGTAGTACCATCTCTAACATCTTGACCAGTACAACCTAATTTACCAGAACATAAAGCACAGTTAGCTCCATAACCAGTAAGGTCTCCAGTAAATCTATCTAATGGGAACCACATATCAGTATAATGTATTTCATCATATTTAGTTGCCATAGCAGTTAAATCTAATGTTTTATTCATTGATGCATTAGATATTTTTCCATTTGTAGTAAATGTATTAACCTTAGTTGTTGATAGTATTAAAGCTACTAATAATAAAATTTTTGATGCGTTAATTACTTTTGAAAAAACCTTATTCATTATTCTCACCCTACATGTAAATTATAACATATAAGTGTCAAATGTTAAATATTTTTGTTGCATTTTGAGAAGTTTTCTCTTTTATCTCTTCTATATCAATATTTTTAATACTAGATAAATATTCAGCTATATCTTTTATATAAGCTGGTTCATTAGGATTTCCTCTATGAGGAACAGGTGCTAAATAAGGAGAATCAGTCTCTAAAAGAATATTATCTAAAGGAATATTCTTAATAACATCCTTTAAATTTGAATTCTTAAAAGTAAATACTCCACCTACTCCTATGTAATATCCTCTTTTTATATAAATATCAGCTGTTTCTTTAGATCCAGAGAAACAATGAATATCTACTACAACATTATATTTAGATAATATTGTTTGAGTATCTAATGTAGCTTCTCTAGAATGAACTATAACAGGTTTATTATATTTTTCAGCTAATTGTAGTTGTTTTTCAAATAATTCTATTTGTTTTTCTTTTGTATCTTTAGTCCAATAGTAATCTAATCCTATTTCGCCAATAGCTACAAACTTAGGATTATCTTTATTTTCTTCTATTATTTTAACAAGCTCGTTAAAATCATCATCAACATCTTCAGGATGTATTCCTAAGCAATAATAATAATTATTATATTTCTTGCTATTTTCAATAACTTCATAGCAAGATTTAATGTTATCAGCTGCTACTACTACTTTTTCTACGCCATTTTCTTTAGCTCTATTCAATACAGCTTCTATATCATCATAGTATTCTTTAAATATATGAGAGTGTGTATCTATTAACATATTTATTCCTCTCCTATCATATGAACTATTTCATCTAATAATTTAACTTCATAATAGATAAAGTGTTTTTCTAGATTTATATTAGGTAGACTAATATAGATCTTTTTATTTTGATATTTTAATTTATATCTAGGATGAATATTATATGTAACTAAGAATAGTTTTTCACCATCTATCCTATCTGATACATTTTGAGGTAATTCAATAGTTATTAAGTTTTCCTTACGTTCAATTCTTTTTATTCCTAATTTACTAGCAAGTTTTTCAAACCATTCTTCATACATATATATTTCCATATCTTTATCAATTTTACCAAATCTATCCTCAATTTGATTTCTGATTAAATCTAAAGATTCTTTATCTTTAATTTCATTAATCATCTTATGAATTTCAATCTTAATAGATTCTTCTGATACATAATCATCAGATATATGATTAGATACTTCAATTAAAGGATTAGATAGATCATCTGAATCTTCAATTACTTCTTCACCATTTAATCTTTTGATTTCTTCATTAACCATTTTAGTATATAAATCAATACCTATTGAATCAATAAAACCTGCTTGTTCAGAACCTAATATATCACCAGCACCTCTTATTGATAAGTCACGCATAGCAATCTTATAACCTGAACCTAATTCAGTAAAGTCTTTAATTGATTGTAGTCGCTTAATAGCCGTATCTGTTAATACTTTTGCTGGTTTATACATAAGATATGCATAAGCTATTTTATTAGATCTTCCAACTCTACCTCTTAATTGGTATAACTGAGCTAATCCAAAAGAATCAGCATCAATAACTATTAATGTATTAACATTAGGTATATCTATTCCTGTTTCAATAATAGTAGTACATATTAATACATTAAACTTATTATCCACAAAGTCAGATACTACTTGTTCTAATTCATTCTTATCCATTTTACCATGAGCTATTGATATATCAGCTTCAGGTATAAGTAATTTCATTCTTGATCTAAAGTCTTCTATATCTTGTACTTTATTATAAAGTATAAATACTTGCCCATCTCTAGATAATTCTTTATATACAGCGTCCTTGATAAGAACATCATTCTCCTCTAATACATAAGTTTGAACAGGATATCTATCAACAGGAGCTGTATCTATTATAGATAAATCTCTTAATCCAGACATAGCCATTTTAAGTGTTCTAGGTATTGGAGTAGCCGATAATGTTAATACATTAACATCATTCTTTATCTCTTTAATCTTTTCTTTATGTGTAACACCAAATCTTTGTTCCTCATCTATTACTAATAATCCTAAATTTTTATACTTAAACTTATCATTAAATAATTTATGAGTACCAAATACGATATCTATATTACCTTCTTGCAACCCTTTAATGATTCTATTAGTTTCTTTAGGAGTAGTAAATCTATTTAATAAAGCTATATTTATAGGAAAATCCTTAAATCTTTCTAAGGCATTTTTATATTGTTGTCTTGATAATAATGTTGTAGGACATAGATAAGCTACTTGATAACCATTCATAACAGTCTTAAACATACCTCTAAAAGCTACTTCTGTCTTACCAAATCCTACATCGCCACATAGTAATCTATCCATAGGTACTTGAGATCTTAAATCTTTATCTATTTCATTTATTCCTCTTAATTGATCTGATGTTTCATCATATTCAAAATAATCACCAAAGATAACTTCGTCTTCATAAGTCTTAAATGCCGGTCCTTTTGAATTAGCTCTTGCAGCATATAATTTAATTAATTCATCAGATATATCATGAATTCTAGATCTAACTCTCATCTTAGTCTTAGCCCATGATGTAGAGTTTAGTTTATTAATATGTGGAACTGTACCATCTTGATCAGCATATTTATATATAGTAGTTATTTTTTCCACTGGTATATATACTTTATCATTACCTTGATATTTAATCATGATATAATCTCTAACCATATCACCTTTAGTAATAGCAGTAATACCACCGTATATACCTATACCATGAGATGTATGTACAACATAATCTCCTACTTTAAGTTCGTTATAACTGTTAATCTTTTTACCCATCTTATATGATGTTTTATAGTTAGTATAGACTTTATTATCATCAATATCATATTCAGAAATATAAATATGTTTATTAATAACAAACCCTTCATTAATCTTTTTATTAATAATATTAATTTTTCCTGGTTGAATAGATCCTACATTAGCATCAGGTATTAATTCATGTATTCTTTCTATTTGTTTATCTTTTGATAAACATATTACTAGAGTATTATTTTTATAGTTATCATAGCAATAATCCTTTAATTTTTCATAATCACCTTTAAACTTAATTAGTGGTTTTGAATTATAATTATCTGAATATTCTAAATTATTTATTGTTTCTATTTTTATATATTTTTCAGGATTAATTTCTTCAAATTCATACATATACTTGTATTCATTTTCTATATGTTTAGATTCTTTAAATGATTTAATATCATCACATATTTTATTATATCCATTTAATATTTGATTATAATCAACATAAAATACATTAGGATTATCTAAATAATCATATATGCTATTATGTTCATCACTTAATACTTCTTGGAAAGGTAATATAGTATAATTATCAATTTTATCTAGACTTAATTGACTAGATTCATCAAATAATCTAATACTATCTATTTCATCACCAAAGAACTCTATTCTAATTGGATGATCTGCTTCTAAAGGAAATATATCAATTATATATCCTCTTAATGCATATTCTCCTGTAGATGTAACAAGTGTTGTTTGTTTGTAACCTAGATTAATAAGTTTATCTATTAATTCATCACGATTAATATCAATACCAGTTTGTAATTCTATCTTTAATTTATCTTGTTCTTTTAAAGAAGGCAAATATCTCAAATAACCCATTAAATTAGTTACAATTATAGATTTCTTACCTGCTTTAATTCTTTCAAGTACCTCTAATCTTTTAACTTTTAAATCCGGAGATAATGCAACAGCTACTGAAGCTAAAAAATCATCCATAGGAAAAAGAAAAACATCGTCTGTATATGTTTTTAACTTTTGATGGATCTTATTAGAATCATATAAGCTATTAGTAACTATTAATACATTATCATCATATCTATTAAAATATGTTAAATAATATAGTATTTGTAGTTCACTAGATAAACCACATACTATTCCATGATCCTTAAATTGAAATATATCATTTAAGAAATCCATATTAACTCCTTATTTTTTATAAATATTTATTACAATATCTATTGTTAATTCTATTTTATCTAAATTATTAATTATATTTTTCTTTTCTTTACTACATCTGTAATAATGAGGTGTCATCTTAAATAAGTTAATAATGTCTTCATTATTATCTATATTAATCGTAGTAGTATATTCATTTCTATCTATTAGATTTAAAGGTAATAAATTATTATCTTCTTCTTTAATCTTAACTTCATCATAAATTGTTTGCTTTAATTCAATTAAATGATTCTTACCAGCACATACTTGAATGAAAATACCATCATCTTTTAATACTCTTTTTATCTCATCTAGAGTAATAAAAGAAAACATAGCTAGTACTGCGTCTATAGAATTATCTTCAATTGGAATATTTTTAGAATTAGAAACAAACCAATTAATATCTTTTTTAGTATATCTTGAAGCTATAGCTAAAGCTTCTTTAGCTATATCAAAACCATATATATTAATAGATGGATTATTTACCTTAAGTTGATAAGTGTAATATCCAACTCCACATCCAATATCAAGTAAGTTGATAATATTATATTCTTTTACGATATTATTTACTTTATTAAAGATAAATTTATAATATCCTTTATTTAGAAAATCATACCTAGCAATTAAACTATCCTTAGTATCACCTGGATGTAATGAGTTCTTATCATCATTTAATAAAAAATTAACATATCCCTTTGATGATATATCATAAGTATGATTATTAATACACTTATATGATTTATCAACTATAATAAGTTTTTCATGACACTTAGGACATATATATAACATAAAATCACCTTAATTATATTTACCCATTAATTCATTAATTTGAGTATAATCAAATTCTTCAATTATTTTGTTAATATCTTTATATTTATCAACAATCTTATTTAGGTCTTCTTTGCCTATTTTACCTAGTACATAATCTTTTGTATCTACTGATCTATCTTGAGAAACACCGACTTTTAATCTAGCAAATTCATTAGTTCCAAGATTAGCAATAATATCTTTTATTCCATTATGGCCCCCTGCAGATGAATTAATCTTTAATCTTATTTTACCTACAGGTAAATCTAAATCATCTTGAATAACTAAAATGTTTTCTATAGGAATATTAAAATAATCTACATATTGTCTAACTACTCCACCAGATAAATTCATATATGATTGAGGTTTAACAAATATATATTTTTCACCATGAATATTAGTTTCATAATATAAACCATTAAATTTGCTTGACCATTTAACTGAGCCTAAATAATTATCAAGACACATAAAACCAATATTATGTCTTGTTTTTTCATATTCTTTACCGGGATTTCCTAGTCCAACAATTAACTTCATATTTATTCCTCCTTTATTTATTTAAGAATTGATCTATATAATATAATGATTCCATGAAATTACTAGTATAAGAATCACCATATAAGAAATATTCGCATACTTGTTGTTGATTACCACATTTAATAATTATTTCATCCAATAAATCAACAAATACATTATCCCCATTGGGATTAATTATTTCTATACATACTCCTTCTTGAAGATAGGCATAATCTTTTTCACTTGATGTATGAATAATTGTCTGATAATCTTTATAATTATTTATAAGTTCATCTTTAAATTGAACACTATTCATACTAATTCTCCTTAAATATATCTTTATATGTTTTATCATCGTGGTGAAGTGTTATAGGATTTAATACTTTAACATAATCTTCACCTTTATACATAGCTTCATATAATATATATACACATCTTGAATTATCATCGTTATAAACAGGCACTATTCTTTTAAGTCCAAATCCATATTTATGTAATTCAATAATTACATCAGATAATCTTTCAGGTCTATGAACCATATATAAATAACCACCTGTATTTAGAAGTTTAGATGATATTTTAATAATATCTTCTAGTTTTAGTTTAATCTCATGTCTAGCTATAGACTTTATTTCTTCATTATTTAATCTTGTTTCATCATGTTTAAAATATGGTGGATTACAAGTAATAACATCAAAATGTTTATTTCTAAATATTTTTAAACAATTATTTACATCATCATTTATTATATCTATATTAGTTAATTTATTATATTCTAACGATTCTATAGCTAAATCATATATTTCTTTTTGTAGCTCAATACCAGTTATATGCAGTTTATCACCATATTTGCTGGTTAATATCATAGGAATAGGTGCATTACCTGTACATAGATCTAATATTTCTTTATCTTTCTTTTTAAGCTTAACAAACTCAGATAATAATACTGAGTCTGATGCAAATTTAAAATAGTCTTTTATTTGATATATCTTATATCCATAATCAAATAAATCATTTATCTCTTTTTGGACAGCTTGCTTCATATTGCTTAACTTCTCCATTTATCTCTACTGAATACTTTTTATTTAAAATATCCAAGTTAACAACTTTACCTTCGCCATCTGGTGTTTTAATCTTTTCACCTAATTTAGGTAATTCTTTTCTATGACATGTATATACTTCATCTTCATATGCTAGACAACATAGTAATCTACCACATAAACCATTTATCTTTGTAGGATTTAAAGCTAATCCTTGATTCTTAGCCATATTTATAGATATAGTTTCCATACCAGATAAGAATTGTCCACAGCAAAGAGGTCTTCCGCATTGTCCTAGGCCACCTACAAGCTTAGATTTATCTCTTACACCTATTTGATGTAATTCTATTCTTGTTTTAAAAGAAGCTGCTAAACTTTTAACTAATTCTCTGAAATCTATTCTTTCATCAGAAGTAAAATTAAAAGTTAATTGCTTTCTATCTAATGTATAAGATGCATCTAAAATACGCATATCTAATTCTAGTCTACTAGCTTCTTTTCTTGCATATTCTAAAGCTTCTTTGGCTTTTTTAATATTATTTTCAAATTGTTTAACATCTTCTTTAGTTGCTATTCTTAATACATGCTTCATCTTATTAATATCTAACTTTTTAGTATCTTTAACATCTAATTCTGTAACTTTAGCATATTGTTCTCCGTTTTCAGTATCAACAACAACATAATCATTGATGTTTAGCTCTAAATTATCATTAATAAAAAAGTATGTATTACCAAAACTTTTAAATCTTACTCCTACTATATTCATATTATCTACTCCCATGTAATAAACAATTTGTTAATAAATAATTCTTTATTAACATTGTACTTAAAATCATTTAAGAATTGCTCAATATTTTTTATTCTTTTAGCTATTAAAGATGGATCTTTTTCATCTATAATATTTAATATTTCTTGTGCATATTCAAGATTATTATATTCATTATTAATGATATTTTCAAACTTTATTACATATATGTTATGTATAATCTTAAATATCTTAATAATTTCTTCTCTCTCATATTTTGTAATATCATTAGCTTTATATAATCTTTCGTAAATTGTTTTATAATTCAAAACATCAATCATATGTTTGGCTATATTATAATATGCCATATATTCTTCCTCAGAAATATTTAATAAATCCAATACAGAATTATTACCGTATCTCATATTAATAAGTTCACATCTAGAGGTAATAGTAGGTAGCATAGAACTTAGTCTACTAGTAATAAAGAATCCAACTATTCCTTCTTCAGGTTCCTCTAAAAACTTAAGAATTGTGTTCGCTGCTGAAACACTTAATAAATCAGCTTCATATATAATATACATAGAATACTTACTTATAAGTGGTTGAGTTGAGAATACCTTGATTATATTATTTATTGGTTCTACACCTATCTCTTTTTTTACAGGGTTTATAGTGATAATATCAGGATTTGTACCAACATCTATCGTATGACACACATTACAATCATCGATAGTACCATTCTTACAGTTAAGTACTTTAATCATGTTAATTAAATCTTTATAACAAGATTCTAAATTGTTTGTTTCAAGCAAAAAAGCATGAGAATTTTTTTTCTCATGGAATGAATTAATAATAGAATTTATTATTTCTTCATTTTTCATTGTTGCTCCTATAATTCAATTCTATCTAATAATGCTCTATCAAGTGTAATTGAATCTAAGTAATCAATATCAACTCCCATAGGAATACCATATGATAATCTAGATATTTTAACATTCTTATTTTCAAATATTTTCTTGATATATAGAGTAGTTGTTTCACCTTCTATTGTTGGTTTTAATGCTATAATTATTTCTGCATTTTCTTTACCATCTATTCTAGATACTAAATTGCTTAAATTAATATCTTCAGGATATATTCCATCCATAGGAGATATTAATCCATTCAACACATGATATTTGCCTTGAAAAGTACCTGATTTTTCAAACATAAACACTGATTTATAATCTTCTACTACACATATAAGATTATCTTTTCTATTAGTATCTGTACATATAGCACATTCTTCTTTATCAGTTAAATGTCCACATGTCTTGCATCTATGTAATCTTTCCTTACAAGTTTTAATACTCTTAGAAAATTCTTCTATCTCTTCTTCATCTAAATCAAGAATAGATAATGCAAATCTTTCAGCACTTTTTTCACCAATACCAGGTAATCTCTTAAATGAATTAATAGCATTACTTAAAGACTCTGGATATAACATATTAGAATAAACCACCTAATTGTTTGCTGTATGATCCTAATTTAGCTTCAGTATCCTTTTCAACCTTGCTAATTGCATCATTCATAGCTATTTTAATCATATCTTCAAGTACTTCTACATCTTCTTCATCTAATGATTTAACCTTGATATTTACGGATTTAATCTTTTTAGATCCATAGATTGTAATATCTATCATTTCAGAAGTGCCTGTATATTCTGAACTATTTATTTGTTCTTGTTTTTGTTGTATATCTTTTTGCATTCTTTGTGCTTGTTGTAACATAGCTTGCATATTCATAATTATCTCTCCTATTCTACATTCACATTATCGCCAAATATTTCTTCAGCAAGACCTTGTGAATCTACATTATTTATAAATTTTGAATCATCAATCAATTCATATTTTTTGTTTTTATCAAATGTTTTAGCAATCTTAGTCCATTCACTTTGTGTTAAGTAAATAAATTTAAGATTAGTTTTAAACTCTTGATTAAACTTATTTTCAACAGTATCTAGCTTATGATTTCCAACATCAGCTATAGCTGCTCTTTTATTTGTAATAATAACATTTGTAGGTGATACTACTACAGGTTCAGAATCTTTTGTAACTGAATATAATTCTTTAATATCATTTGCTTTTATATTTTTTACGAATGTATTCCAGTTATTAATAAATTCTGCCTTTAATTCTTTAGAAGCTCCAACAAAAGCATTATTGACTCTTATATCTATAAATTCTTTATTAATGTTGTAATAAGAACTTTCATTTTCATATATATTACTTGGAATTATTTCCTTAGATAATATTTGTTCTACTTCTCTACTACTTAATCTATTATCCTCAGAATTAATAAAAGATAATAAATTTAATTCTAGTATTAAATATCCATTAGTTGTTGTAGAAATATTAGTTAAAAGTTCATTTAATACACTTATAACAGACTTGATATGAGTAAAAGAAGCATTACTTAAACTTTTCTTTTTCATTTCAATAGCCTTATTAATGTAGTTTTCTATCATCTTATTAATTAATATTTTAATATCTACTCCAGATTCTTTAATTGTATTTATATCATTAACTAATGAATCTAAATCATTTTTTAAAATATCAGAATATATTTTATCAACATCATTTTTTGTTACAGTACCATAGTTTTGTTTTAATATATCCATGTTTATATCATCTGAAACCTTAGATAATTGATCCAATATACTTAATGCATCACGCATGCAACCATCTGATAAATATGATATTTCAACTATGGCATCTTCTTTATAAGATATATTTTCTAAATCACATATTTTTTTTAAATGTTTTTGTATAAGTTCTCTATCAATTCTATTAAAATCAAATCTTTGACAACGAGATAATACAGTAATAGGAACTTTTTGTATTTCAGTTGTAGCCAATATAAATATTACATTTTGAGGTGGTTCTTCAAGTGTTTTTAAGAATGCATTCCATGCTGCATTTGATAACATATGAACCTCATCAATTATGTATATTTTATATTTAGAAGATGTAGGAGCTATTAAAACATTATCTTTAATCTCTCTTATATACTCTACTCCATTATTAGATGCAGCATCTAATTCAATAATATCAGGAGAAGTAGCAAAATTAATACAATTTGAACATTCTTCACAAGGTATACCATTCTTTGCATTAGGACAATTTAACGCTTTTGCAAATAATTTAGCAGTACTAGTTTTACCAGTACCTCTAGGTCCAGTAAATATATAAGCATGCGCTATTTTATCTTCAATTATTGAGTTTTTAAGAATTTTAACTATGCTATCTTGACCTATTAATTGATCAAAGTTAGATGGTCTATATTTTCTGTATAATACCTTGTAGTTCATAGTTCCTCACCTACATTCAATTATATCATAGATATCCTATCTATTTAAGTTTTTAGCAAAGAAATTACTAAGTTTTTTTCTATATAAATCTACTGTTTCTTCACTATATTTCAATATATGAACATTTGTTTTGTTGTACTTATGTTTTTCTTTATTTTCAAGTAAATAATAAACATTTTTAATACGTGATTGTTTGATTATTTCGTAACACATATCACATGGTTCAAGTGTTACATACAAATCACAATCATTAAGCCTCCAATCATTAAGTTTCTTTGAAGCATCAATTATTGCATTCACTTCTGCATGACTTATAACTTTTTTATTTTTTATTCGATTATTGTAACCTTTTCCAATTATTTTATTATCTTTTACAACAATTGCTCCTACTGGTATATCACCTATAGATTCAGCTTTGTCAGATAATTTTATAAGTACTTCAATATATTTATCCATATAAATCATCTCACTAAAAAAGCGCACACGACTAGGGATTAATGTGGCTGCTACATTCCTGTCCTGACCAGTTTATAATATAATCGTTGCGCAATTTAATTATATCTTATTTATTAATTATTAACAAGAATTATTATCAATGTTTCACGTGAAACATTGACTTGTCACATATATAAGTAAAAAAAAATTAATAAATAATTCATTTGTTAGTTTAATTTATTTGTATCATTTCTAATGTTTCACGTGAAACATTAGAAATACTATTTTTATTTTCTCATATGTTTCACGTGAAACATATATATTATATTTTATTCACATTACAATGTTTCACGTGAAACATTGTAATAAAAAAGAAGAGATTATTCAGTCTCTTCCTTTATTTCTTCATTAGATGATTCTGTAGTTTCATCTACCATTTCTTCAGGTTCTTCTTCCTTAGAAATAATACTTACTGTAGAAACATATTGATCATCTTTAAGATTAATTAATCTTACACCTTGAGTAACTCTATTTAATTGAGATATTGAATCAACACTTATTCTAATAATCATACCTTGTTCAGTTACAATTAATAATGATTTATCGTTATCTACAATCTTGTGAGCTATCATACCACCGGTTTTATCAGTAGCTTTAATACTTAATACGCCTTTAGAACCACGTTTAGTCTTACGATAATCTTTTACAAATGTACGCTTACCGTATCCATTACGAGAAATAACTAATAAGTTATCATCGTCAGTTCCAACTTCCATACCAGTACATTCACCACCATCAAGGTTAATACCCTTAACACCAGTAGCTGTTCTACCCATTGGTCTAATTTCATTTTCATCAAATACTACAATCTTACCTGTTGTAGATCCTAAAATAATATTTTGTTTTCCATCTGATAACTTAACATCTATTAATTCATCACCTTCATGTAACGTAATAGCAATCTTACCAGACTTTCTAATATTTTCAAATTCAGAGTTAGGAGTCTTCTTAATAATACCTTGTTTAGTAGCAAATACTGTATATTGAGCTGATGTTTCACGTGAAACATTGATTATTGCATTAACTTTTTCATCTTTTTCTATTTGAATTAAGTTAATAATTGGTAATCCCTTAGCATTTCTACCATATTCAGGTATTTCATATCCTTTTAATCTATAAATTCTTCCTTTATTAGTGAAAATACATACATAATCATGAGTTGAAGAATTAATTAAGAATTTAACATAATCATCTTCGTTAGTAGTCATTCCTTTAACTCCTACACCACCACGATTTTGTTCACGGTATGTATCAGATGATAATCTCTTAATATAACCTTTATCAGTTAATGTAATTATTATATTTTCTTCAGGTATTAATGATTCATCTTCAATATAATCAATTGCAGTCATATCAATATGAGTACGTCTTTCATCACCAAATCTATTAGCAATATCTAATAATTCTTTCTTAACAACATCTCTTACCATTTCATCAGAGTTTAATATAGCATTATACATTTCAATATCCTTTAATAATCCATCACGTTCTTCAGTGACTTTATCTAATTCAAGACCAGTTAACTTTCTTAAACGCATTTGTAAGATATCTTCAGATTGAATATTATCTAGTCCATATTTTTCTTCTAATCTACTCTTAGCTTCTTGATCTGTTCTAGAACCACGAATAATATGTACGAAATCATCAATATTATTGATAGCAATTATTTCACCATCTAAAATATGTACTCTATTTTCAGCTTGTCCTAGATCATATCTTGTACGTCTAATAATAATTTCTTTTTGATAATTTGTATATTTAATTAATATATCTTTTAGTCCTAATGTTTTAGGAATACCATTATCAAGCATTAAGAAGTTAATACCATATGTTATTTGTAATGGTGTTGATTTATATAAATTATTTAAAATTACATTAGCATTAGCATCTTTCTTACATGTAACAACAATTTTAATACCATTTTCTAGGTTTGTTTCTTCATGTAAATCAGATATACCTTCAATAACTTTATCTCTAACTAATTCAGCTATTTTTGTTTGTAATTCTTTCTTATTAACACCATAAGGTATTTCAGTAATAACAATTAAACTATGATTTTGTTTTTCTTGTATTTCTACCTTACCTCTTATAGTTATTGTACCTTTTCCTGTAGCATAAGCTTTTCTAATACCTGAATTTCCAAGTATTATTGCTCCTGTAGGAAAATCTGGACCTTTAACTATAGTCATTAATTCATCTAAGTCAATATCAGGATTGTCTAATACAGCAACACATCCATTTACTACTTCTCTTAAATTATGTGGAGGTATATTTGTTGCCATACCTACAGCAATACCCATAGTACCATTTACTAATATATTAGGAAATCTTGAAGGTAATACTGTTGGTTCTTTTCTTGTAGCATCAAAGTTATCTACAAAATCAATAGTATCTTTTTTAATATCTCTAGTCATTTCTAGTGATAATTTTGCTAATCTTGCTTCAGTATAACGCATAGCTGCAGGATCATCACCATCCATAGAACCAAAGTTACCATGTCCATCTATTAATAGATATCTATATGAGAAATCTTGAGCCATTCTAGCTAAAGCATCATATATAGATGTATCACCATGTGGATGGTAAGCACCCATAACGGCTCCTACAGTAGTAGCACATTTTCTATGTGGTTTATCAGGTGTAATACCATTTTCATACATTGAATATAGTATTCTTCTATGAACTGGTTTTAAACCATCTCTTAAGTCTGGTAAAGCACGAGATACTATAACTGACATTGAATATTGTAAAAATGAATCTTTAATTTCTTTAACAATATCATTATCAACCATTTCATCATTTGCTACAGAAG
This sequence comes from uncultured bacterium, assembly GCA_946643435.1. Classification (GTDB taxonomy): domain Bacteria; phylum Bacillota_I; class Bacilli_A; order RF39; family UBA660; genus UBA6985. The sequence continues at coordinate 145,907 of CAMPCD010000001.1, read as the reverse complement.
TTGAAACAGTTTCTTCTTCAAGTTCATCATCTTCGACATCAGATTCTTGAACTTCTTCTACTTCATTTATTTCTAATTCTTTATCATCCATGTTTCAAACCTCCTATATATCTAAATTCTTAACATATCCAGCATTTTCAACAATGAAATCACGTCTTGGTTCAACATTATCTGACATCAATAAGCTAAATGCTTCATCAGCTGCCATTGCATCATCAACTGTGATTCTTCTTAAAACTCTATTTGTTTTAGACATTGTTGTATCTCTTAATTCTTCTGGATTCATTTCACCTAAACCTTTGAATCGGTTAATTATTACATTATTTCTATATTTTTCAGGTATTTCTTCTAATACTTTAGGTAAATCATTTTCAGTTTGAACTAAAACTGTCTTTTTACCATATGTAACCTTAAATAATGGAGGTTGAGCTGCATATACATATCCACCTTCAACTATAGGTTTAAAGAATCTATAGAATAATGTTAATAATAATGTTCTGATGTGATCACCATCAACATCGGCATCAGTCATGATAATTATTTTATGATATCTTAATTTATTAACATCAAAATCTTCACCAATTCCTGTACCAAATGCAGTAATCATAGATTTTATTTCTTCATTATTTAAAGCTCTATCTAATCTAGCTTTTTCAACATTTAATATTTTTCCTCTTAATGGTAATACTGCTTGAGTCATATAATCTCTACCCATTTTAGCAGAACCACCAGCGGAATTACCCTCGACTATGAATATTTCACACTCTTCAGCATTTTTAGACTTACAATCAGTCAATTTACCCATAAAATTAATGCTATCTAAACTTGTTTTTCTTCTTGTATTTTCTCTAGCCTTCTTTGCAGCTAATCTAGCTTGAGAAGCTAAAGCACATTTAGAAACAATTGTTCGTGCTTGTTCAGGATTTTCCATTAAATAACGTTCAAATCCTTCACTAAATACATCACTTGCAATCTTTCTTACTTCAGAGTTACCTAATTTAGTCTTAGTTTGTCCCTCAAATTGTGGATCTGGGTGTTTACAAGAAATAACCATAGTTAAACCTTCTTGTACATCTTCACCTTTTAAAGCTTCATCTTTTTCTTTTAAAATATTAGTATTTCTACCATATTTATTAATAATTCTTGTTAATGCAGCTTTTACACCATCTTCATGAGTTCCACCTTCATGTGTTCTAATATTATTAGTAAATGAATATATAGCTGAATTATATTCTTCATTGTATTGTAAAGCTATTTCAATAGAAATATCGTCTTCTTCACCTTCAAATGCAACTACATCATGAATTGGTGTTTTATTCTTATTTAATAGCTTAACATATTCAGATATACCACCTTCATAATGGAAATTAGCTCTTTTTATTTCATCTTCTCTTTCATCAATTAAAGATATTCTTAATCCTTTATTTAAGAAAGCTAATTCTCTTAATCTTTGTTCTAATGTTGCATAATTATATACTGTAGTTTCAGTAAATATAGTAGGATCAGCTTTAAATCTTACTTCTGTACCATGGATATCATTATCACATGAATCAATAACAGTAGTAGCTCCTAATGGTTGTCCACCATTTTCAAATTTTTGAAAATATACTTTTTCATCTCTATATACTTTTACTTCCAACCATGTAGATAACGCATTAACAACAGACGCACCTACTCCGTGAAGTCCACCAGATACTTTGTATCCTCCTCCACCAAACTTACCACCTGCATGTAATACAGTAAATATTGTTTCTATTGTAGATTTTCCAGTTTTTTCGTTCATTCCAGTTGGCATACCACGTCCATTATCTCTAACAGATATAATATTTCCCTTCTCTATTTTTACTTGAATATCAGTACAAAAACCAGCTAAAGCTTCATCTATTGAATTATCAACAATTTCCCAAACTAAATGATGTAATCCTCTTTCAGAAGTAGTACCTATATACATACCAGGTCTTTTACGAACTGCCTCTAGTCCTTCAAGAACTTGAATCTCACTATCATCATATTCATCGATTTTAGCGTTTAATTCTTTTATTTGTTCTTTATTCATAATTTACCTCCTTAATGCTACCATTTTTTATTTTAAATATTTTACTACCTACTTTTAATCTCTTATCAACTTTTGTAAGATCTGTTGTTGTAACAAAAGTTTGTATATCATCAGATATAAAATCTAATATATTATTTATTTTCTTCTTATCTAATTCTGAAAATAAATCATCTAATATCAATATAGGCATAATATTCAAATCATTCTTAAATATGTCTATTTCAGCCATTTTAAGGCTTATAATAGCATTTTTTTGTTCACCCTCTGATCCATAATCCTTTAAATTTTTACCATTTAATTCAAATATAAAATCATCATGATGAATACCTAAATTTGTTTTACCTTGAGTTATATCTTTATCTATATTCTTTTTATACATATTTAATAAGTCTTCTTTTGATTTATTTTTATAATCAGACTTATAACTAAGTACTAATCCATGCTTTTTAGCTATTTTATAGTAATTATTTTCAATATAATTAGATATATTATTAACAAAATCTTGTCGATAATTATATAGTTTTAAACCTATTTCAATCAATTGATCCGTTAATATATCTAAATAATTACGTGATGCATTACCATTGAAATATAACATTTTAAGGAATGCATTTCTTTGTTTAAGTACTTTATTATAATTAGATAATAACTTAAGATATTCATTAGAATATTGGCTTAATTCAATATTGATAAGTCTTCTTCTTGTATTTGGAGTATCTTTAATAAGTTTTAAATCCTCAGAAGTAAATAAAACTATGTTTATTTTGGATAAATAATCAGATATTTTATCTATTTTAGTATCATTAATAAATACTTTCTTACCCTCTTTAGATAAAACTAACTTATATTTATCCTTGTAATTATCTTTAACAGTTCCTTCTATACATGTAGAATCTTCACCATTTAATATAATTACATCTTCTTTAGATCCTCTAAAAGATTTGGATAAAGCTAATACATATAAAGCTTCTACTATATTTGTCTTACCTTCTCCATTTTCACCTATTATTATATTTTTAGTAGGATTGAATGAAAGATTAAGTTTTTTATAATTACGAAAATTTGTTAACTTAATATTAATAAATTTCATAATAATCCCCCTAAATTAATTTTTAAGGCAAAATTAGACCTTTTATGTACTCCTATACACAAATATATTATATCATAAAAATAAGGGTTAAAAAACAATAAATTACACAAAATAGCCTAAATTCATGTGAATTTTGCTATTCAAAATATAAGATTTATTAATTTGATTATTTATTATATTTTTTGATATATGAAATTTCAATTCTAAATCATTAATAAACTGTATTTTAGTCATATTTATATTGTTAATAAAATCAACTTTTTTAACATTAATATAATTAATCCAGCTACATTCCTTTAATCTAGGTGAAGTAGTGGGAAAGAATATTAAACTATCATTAATACTAATAGGATTTTTATACTTAAATCCAATTAGATTCTTAGAACCTTTAACTCTGCCTTTATAGGAAGAACCAAATAATAAACAGTTATAACTAATTATATTATTAGGTAATTTATTAATTATAAGTGTTTGATTAGTCTCATATATAATAGATCCTGTAGAGTAGGGTAATATAGCTAAAGTATCCCCAGTTATCACATAATTTTTCATAATACATCTCCTTTTCAATGGGTACTATAACAAAAAGAAATGTCGAAAAATGTCGATTTTTTAACAAAAATAAAAAGAAGATATAAAATCTTCTTAATATGTCTTAATAGGTAATATTAATTGTACAAGTGAATCATCATCTGTAGCCTTTAAAATAATAGGTTTTGAATCAGTAGTCATATTAATAGTAATATCTTCTGAATCAAATGTTTTTAAGGCATCCATCATATATTTAGATGAGAAACTAATACTTAATGAATCTTGAATATTTCTTTCTACTTGTATTTTATCTTCAACTTTACCAATTTCTGAAGCAAATGATGATAAAATCAATGTATTTTCTAATAATTCCATCTTTACAATATTCTTTTCCTTACTTTGAGTAAGTAGGGCAGCTCTATCTAATGATGAATAATAATTATTTAAATTAACTTTAACTATATGAGTAAATTCAGTAGGAATAAAGTTAGAAGTATTAGGATATTCACCATTTAATAGGTTAGTTTGGAATATTATATTATTATATTTAAACATAATTTTCTTAGGGAATACATGTATTTCTACATTTTCTTCTTTATCTTCTAATATTTTATCTAATTCACATATAGTTCTACCAGGTATAACTATATTAACATTTTCTTCATATGGTGTAGCTAAAGTAATAACTTTCTTAGCTAATCTATAAGAGTCTGTTGCAACACATTCTAGAATATCACCATTAATTTTAATATTTAAACCTGTTAATAAAGGTCTAGATTCTTGATTTGATACAGCAAATGATGTTTGATTAATCATTTTCTTTAATTCACTAGATAATAAATTAATATGAGTAGTATTATCTTCTAATTGTATTTCAGGATAATCTAAACTATTTAAACAATTTAAATTATATTCTGAATTATCTGAATAAATAATTATCTTTAAGTCATCTACAACTTCAAAGTTAACAATTTCTCCAGGCATTTTCTTAATAATATCTAATAAATATTTAGATTGGATAATAATAACTCCTTCTTTTTCAACAGATTCTATCTTATCTTTAGGTATATAAGATTTAATAGTAAGATCTGAATCAGATCCTGTTAAATATAATCCTTCATTATTTAAGTCAAATTTAATACCATTTAATATAGGTATAATATTTCTAGAAGATATAGCTCTAGATACATTTATTAATTCATTTAATATAATATTTTTATTTATTGAAAACTTCATGTTTATTCCTTCTTTCTTTCTTTTTTATATTTAGTATTATTATAGGCTGTTGAAAAAGTTGAAAAGTGTTATTTTATACACAAATACGTTGATTTTTATAAATAATTATTAGTATTATATGTTAATAATTAATTACTTTTTAACTTATTAATTTATCTCTTAGTTCAGATATCTCATGACTAAGTTCTTTATCTTCTTTTAATTGTTCTTCTATTTTAGATACACCATGTAGTACAGTAGCATGATCTCTACCAAACTCAATACCAATCTTTTCGACTGTTTCTTCAGTAGTTATACTAGCTAAGTACATACCAACTTGCCTTGCTTTATTGATATTTGCTTGTCTTTTCTTACTTTTTATTGAATCTTCGGTAACATCATAGTATTCAGCTACTACTTTTCGTATTTTAGCTAAATCATTAGTAGTATACTGATTATTACCTAAGTAATCTTTTAAAGCTTCTTTTGCAAAGTCTAATGTAATTCTATCAGGTACGAATAGAGAAGTATAGGCTAGTAGTCTATTTATAGCACCTTCTAGTGTTCTTACGTCTGATAATGAATTAGTTGCGATATATTCATATACATCTTCATCTATTTCACTGGCTATTTCCATACCTAATATCTTATTCTTTAATATTTTTATCTTTAAACTTAATTCAGGAGGCTTAATATCTAGGGTCATTCCCCAATTAAACCTAGTTTTAAGTCTATCTTCAAACATCTTTAAGTCATTTGGTGATGTATCCGAAGATATAATTATTTGTTTATTATTATTTTGTAGTAAATCAAATGTTTGGAAGAATTCATTTTGTGTTTTACTAGCATCCTTTAACATTTGAATATCATCTATTATTAATACATCAATATTACGATATTTATCTTTAAATCGTTCAATTAAACTAGTATTATCAGTATTATTATATTTTCTAGTCATTTCAGTAAAATCTTCAATGAATTGTCCAGATGTAACATATAATACAGATTTATTACTATTTTCTACTATATAATTACCAATTGCATGCATTAAATGGGTTTTACCAATTCCAGATCTACCATATATAAAGAATGGATTAAATGTTTTACCTGGATTTTTAGCAACTTCCAATGCAGCAGCTTGAGCAACCATATTTGATTCTCCAACAATAAAGTTATCAAATCTATAGTTAGGATTTAAATTACTATTAATATTTCTATATTCAGCTTGTTCTTCCTGAGTAATAATATTATTAGTATTATTAAAGTTATTTATAAAATTATTATTATTATTATTATTTTCAATTTTAGGAGGAGTAGGTTCCTCATTTATCATAAAATCAGTTACAAGTTCAAAATTATAATCTTTTTTAGTTATATCTTTTAAAGTTTTTTCTATAATATCTATATAACTACTATTTTCAAGTATCTTTTTCTTCTTAAAGTCTGAATCTATATACATTACTATAGTTGATTGATCTATATCTAATATTTGTAGATTCTTGAACCATGCGTTATATAATGCGTTGGATACTTTAGATTGTATCGTTGCCTGAAAATTAGTTGTAAGTTCATCAACATTCATATAACCACCCTGTCTATTTTTTTAACACTAAATAAAGTTTAATATATCCATGTTGAAAAAGTAAAGTTAATATATTAATAAAAAAGTTTTCACTTAGTTATCAACATACTTATCAACATTTAATTGCCTATTATAAAGGGAAATAATTAAGTTTTCAACAGTTTCAACAAATTTGTTTTAAAAGTATTTGAAAACTATTAATAATTTATTAACAATGAACGTTCAAACAGTTGAAAAGTGCTATAATCTACGAAAATAGGTTGACTTGAAAAAATTAATATAATATAATAACCTTGCATTTGAGATGTGGAGGTGTAATTTTATGAAAAGACCATTTCAACCAAATAATAGAAAAAAAGCTAAAAAACATGGATTCTTCGCTCGTAAGAATAGTAAAGTATTAAAAACTAGAAGAGCTAAAGGAAGAAAAAATTTAATTACAAAATAATCCACTTTTTATAGTGGTTTTTATTTTATGGAGGAGTATTAATGAAAAAATATGAAATAGTTAAAGAACATAAAGATTTTGATAATATCATTAATACTGGTAAATATAAAAAGGGTACTTTTTTTGTTATATATAATAAGGATAATAATTTAAACTTTAATAGATTTGGTATTGCTGTATCAAAAAAGAATGGTACAGCAGTTATCAGAAATAAAATGAAAAGAGTAACTAGGATGATACTTAATAAATATAAAAATATGTTTAAAAATGGTAATGATTATATTATAATAGTGAAGAGAAATGCAATAGAAGCTAAGTATATTGTATTGGAAGAAGATATATTGAATATTATTAAGGGTGATTAAATGAAAAAGAAACTACAACTAGTATTAATAGTTATGTTTGTTTTTTTATTAACAGGATGTACTCAAACATTAGTTGATAATAATAAACAACGAATTATTAATGATGCAACAGGTCAAGCTTTAACAGCTAATATTTTATGTTTACCAAAAGATGAACAATTATTAAATAAATATAATGAAAATAAAGATTTAATAAATAGTGGTAAAAATCCAACTAATCTAGATAATTTAGTTGTATGTGATGAAATGGGTGCTTGGAAGAATCCTTATGAAGGAATCTGGACTCAATTATTTGTACAACCATTATCATGGTTAATAATTAATGTTGGTAAACTAGTAGGTAACATAGGTATATCAGTTATGTTAATAGGTATAATTATTAGAATTATTTTATTACCATTTACTATTAAATCTACTAAACAACAAGAAGTAATGAAAAAAGTTCAACCTGAATTAGAAAGACTTGAAAAGAAATATGCAGGTAAAGATGATCAAAACAGTATGATGAAGAAATCTCAAGAAACTATGATGATTTATCAAAAGTATAAAGTTAATCCTTTATCATCTTGTTTAATTATGTTAGTTCAATTACCAATATTCTTTGCTTTCTTAGAAGCAATTAATAGAACTCCTGCAATATTTGAAAATAACTTATGGGCTTTCCAATTAGGTACAACTCCTTTATATGGAATAACTCATGGTAATTATTGGTATATTATATTACTTGTATTAATTATATTATTTACTGTATTAACTTTCATGATTTCAATGAGTAGCATGTCAGGTAATTCAGAACAACAAAGACAATCTAAGATGATGATGATCATGATGATAGTATTTATTGGTATTGCATCATTCCAATTACCTTCAGCAATCGCTTTATATTGGGTAATTATAAATGCATTCTCAGTAATACAAACATTAATCATAAAGAAAGTAGGTAAGTAATATGCAAGAATATTTATATGAAGGAAAAGATAAAGAAACATTAATACAACAAGCTTTAGATGAATTAAAATTAGAAGAAGATGATATTCTTTATTCAGTAACTAAAGAAAAAGTTGGTTTATTAAAGAAAGAATTAGTTAAATTACATGTTTTTAAAATGACTGAAGTATTAGCATTTATTAAACATTATTTAGAAAATTTAACTAAAGATATGGGATTAGATGTTTCATTTGAAACTCAAGTAAGAGAAAAACAAATTACAATTAGAATGTTCTCAGACAATAATAATATTTTAATTGGTAAACAAGGTAAGACACTTCAAGCATTAACTACAGTAGTTAAACAAGTAGTTAAGAATGCTACAGGTTGTTATCCTTATGTATTATTAGATGTATCTAATTATAAAGAAAACCAAGAAAAATATTTAATTAGAACAGCTAAAACAATAGCTAAAGAAGTAGAACAAACTAAAAATCCTGTTATTATGGAAAATATGAATTCATATGAAAGAAGAATTATTCATAATTACATATCTGAAAAATTTAAGACAGTTTATACTGAATCTGAAGGTGAAGAACCTAATAGACATATAGTTGTTAAACCAAAAGAGGATTAGTCCTCTTTTTTATTTGTTTTATATTATTTTTGATATAATAAGTATATAAGTGAGTGATTAGTATGAAATTATTAAAATTAGTTTGTCCTTCATGTGGAGCTAAATTAGAAGTTAACTCTAATTTAGAAAAATTTACTTGTAATTATTGTGGAGTAACATCCTTATTAGATGAAGAATCTATTACAGTGAAGAATATTAATAGTAAACTTAGTAACTGTATTAATGAACTTAAAGAATATTTTGATAATGGTAATTATCAAAAATGTTATGATTTGGCTAATAAGTATTTAATAGAATATCCTAATAATAAAAAAATTAAGGAATATATAGATAATTCAGAAGAATATATTTCAGAAATATTTGCTTCAAATATGTTAAAAAAATATGAACATTGGAAAACTAAATCTTTTAGTTTACAAGAATTAGGTGCTGATTATAATAAAATCAAATACTACCGCGATAACTATGAAAGCGAAACAATAGAAAAGGCTTATACTATTTTATACCAATTAAAAAAAGGTTATCATAATGCAATGATAATACTCGTCATAGGATTATTATCTATTTTATTTTTGCCTTTTGTATTTACTGGATGCACAAAATAATAAAACACATTTATGTGTTTTTTTATTACTTTGTTTTATATTATGAAAGTGATATAATACAATTGCTTATATGGGGTGAAATATATGAATGAAAATATTTGTGCAATTTCAACTGCTTTAGGTGTTGGTGCTATCTCAATTATTAGGGCAACAGGACCTGATGTATTTAATATAGTCAATAAAATATGTGATATAGATATAACAAAAAAAGCATCACATACTATTTCATATGCCCATATATTAGATAAAGAAGAAGTAGTAGATGAAGTATTAATCATGAAAATGGATGCTCCTAAAACTTTTACTATGGAAGATGTTATTGAAATTAACTCTCATGGTGGTATTTCAACTACAAATAAGATATTAGAATTATTACTTTTAAATGGTTGTAGATTAGCTGAACCAGGAGAATTCACTAAAAGAGCTTATTTAAATGGTAGAATTGATTTACTTGAAGCAGAAGGTATAAATGATTTAATTGTAGCTGAAACTGAAAAATCACGTAAATTAGCTATGAATAGGGTAGAAGGTAATTTATCTAAATTAATTAAAAAGCATAGAAAAGAATTATTATCATTACAAGCTGAATTAGAAGTAATATTTGATTATCCTGAAGAAATAGAAGAAGAAATAACTTATGATAAAGTATTAGAAGGATTAACTAGTATTAAAGAAGAATTAAAAGATTTAGTTAATAGTTATAATAATTCACAAATAATAAAAGAAGGAATAGATGTTGCTTTAGTAGGAAAACCTAATGTAGGAAAAAGTTCAATTCTTAACCATTTATTAAATGAAAATAAAGCAATTGTAACTAATATTGCAGGTACTACAAGAGATATAGTTGAAGGATCTATAAGTTTAAATGGTATTAAAATAAATCTAATAGATACTGCAGGTATAAGAGAAACTGATGATGTAGTAGAACGTATAGGTGTAGATAAATCTAAAGATATAATCAATAAAGCTAATTTAGTTATATTTATATTAGATAATAATACAGATATGACTCCTGAAGAAAAAGAATTACTTGATTCTTTAAATAATGTTAAAAAGATTATATTTGTTAACAAGAATGATTTAGATAGTAAGATAGATTTATCTGATATTAAAGAAGAAGTAGTATATGGTAATACTACAACTCCTGAAGGATTAGATAATTTAAAAAATAAAATTGTTGAGATGTTTAACCTTAATGAATTAGATTCTAATAATTATAATTATTTAACTAATGCAAGAGAATTATCATTAGTTAAAAAAGCAGTAGAATCTATAGAAGAATCAATAAATAATACTAAGAATGAATTACCATTTGAAATAATTGCAGATGATATTCAAATGACTTATAATTTATTAGGCGAAGTTATAGGTGAAACATATAAAGAAGAATTACTAGATGAGATATTTAGTAAGTTTTGTGTAGGAAAGTAGGTGATTATATGGAATATGACGTAATAGTTGTAGGTGGCGGACATGCAGGATGTGAAGCTGCTAATGCACCAGCAAAAATGGGACTAAAAGTATTATTAATAACATCTAGTTTAGCTAATATTGCAGATATGCCATGTAATCCATCTATAGGTGGAACTGCTAAAGGTATTGTTGTTAGAGAAATAGATGCTTTAGGTGGTTTAATGGGAAGAATAGCTGATATATCTCATTTACAAATTAAAATGCTTAATTCAGGTAAAGGACCAGCTGTTAAATCATTAAGAGCACAAGGTGATAAAGTTATTTATCCTAAAAATATGGTAAAAGCTTTAAATAAATTAAAAAATTTAACAATAGTACAAGGTATGGTAGAAGATTTAATAGTTGAAGATAAAACTATTAAAGGTGTTATTACAGCAGAAGGTAATGTATATAAGTGTAAGACTTTAGTATTAACTACAGGTACTTATCTTAAATCTAAGATATTAGTAGGTGATAAATTTAAGTTTGAAGGACCTCATGGAGAAGAATCTTCTAAACATTTATCAGATAAATTAAGAGAGTTAGGTTTTGAAATACAAAGATTAAAAACTGGTACTCCTCAAAGATTAGATCCAGATACAGTTGATTATTCAGTTTTAGAGAAAGAAGAAGGAGATAAAACTCCTTGGACATTCTCATTTGATTTAGAACCTCAATATGATGTAGATAAACAAGTTCCTTGTTATATTGTATATACAAATAAAGAAACTCATAAGATTATAATGGATAATCTTGATAGATCAGCTATGTATGGAGGATATGCAGAAGGTATTGGACCTCGTTATTGTCCTTCTATTGAAGATAAAGTAGTAAGATTTAAAGATAAAGAAAGACATCAATTATTCCTTGAACCTGAATCAGCATATTATCCTGATTTATATTTACAAGGATTCTCAACATCTATGCCTATAGATGTACAAGATAAGATGGTACATTCATTAAAAGGATTAGAGCATGTAAAAATACTTAAATATGCATATGCTATTGAATATGATGCTATTAATCCATTACAAATGTATCCATCAGAAGAATCAAAGATAATTAAGAATTTATATACTGCAGGACAAATAAATGGTACTTCAGGATATGAAGAAGCAGCAGGACAAGGCTTAATTGCAGGTATAAATGCAGGTTTAAGATGCCAAGGTAAAGATCCTTTAATATTAAAGAGAAATGAATCTTATATTGGTGTATTATTAGATGATTTAACTACAAAAGGTACTAAAGAACCATATAGATTATTAACTTCACGTGCTGAATATAGATTAATCTTAAGACATGATAATGCAGATTTAAGATTAAGAAAACATGGATATGAAGTAGGTACTATAGATGAAGAACAATATGCTAGATTAAATAAAAAGATAGCTGATATTAATCAATTAGTTAATGAATTAAAAGAAATAAGAATAACTAATAAGAATACTAATAAATATATTGGTGAATTAACTAAAGGTGAATCTTTATATGATTTATTAAAGAGACCTGAAATTAAAATAGATTACTTAAAAGAATATATAACTAATAGTTATACTGATGAAATATTTAATATAGTAGAAATACAAGTTAAATATGAAGGATATATTAATAAGACTAATAAAGAAGTTGAAAGAATGTTAAAACTAGAAGAAAAAGAAATACCATCAGATATTAATTATGATGATATTAAGAATTTAGCTAGTGAAGCAAGACAAAAACTTAAACAAGTTATGCCTTTAACTATTGCCCAAGCTTCTCGTATATCAGGAGTTAATCCTGCTGATATATCTGTTTTAACAGTATATTTAAAGAAAGAATATAATAAGTAATATGAATATAGAAGAATTTGTTAAAAACTTAAAAGATTTAAACATTAGTATTAATGATGATATTCTTAATAAACTTGATATTTATTATAATTATTTAGTTGAATATAATAATCATACTAATTTAACATCTATTACCGAAAAAGAAGATGTATATTTAAAACACTTCTATGATAGTTTAACTATTGTTAAAGCAATAGATTTAAATAAAGTTAATACTTTAATAGATGTTGGTACAGGAGCAGGTTTTCCAGGAATGGTAATTGCTATATTATTTCCTAATATAAAGGTTACTTTATTAGATAGTAATAATAAAAGAATTAATTTCTTAAATGAATTAACTATTAAATTAGGTATAAATAATGTAGAAACAATTCATGAAAGATCTGAAATATATGCTAAGAATAATAAAGATAAATATGATGTAGTTACTGCTAGAGCTGTTAAGAATATGCAAGAATTAACTGAATTATGTTTACCTTTAGTTAAAGTAAATGGTTATTTTATACCTTTAAAAGGTATAATTGATGAAGAATTACCTAAAGCAAAAGATATAATTAAAAAGATAAAAGGTAATTTAGAAAATGTTATTTCTTTTAATCTTCCTAATGGAGATATAAGAAATATAATAGTTATTAAAAAAATAGATAAATGTCCTGATAAATATCCTAGAGATTATAAAGACATTGTAAAAGATATTAAAACAAAATAAAGAAGTAGCAATACTTCTTTTATTATTGAAAATAAATAGTCATAATAATATAATTATATATAGAATAGGAGAGGGTTATCATGAAGATGGAAGCTCAAATTAGAATGATTAATGTAGACCAATTAGTACCTAATAAAGCTCAACCAAGAACTCAATTTGATACATCATCATTACAAGAATTAGCTTCATCTATTAGATCTCATGGTATTGTTCAACCTCTTATTGTCAGAAGATTACAAGATAAATTTGAAATAATAGCTGGTGAAAGAAGACTAAAAGCAGCTGAATTACTTGGATTACAATCAGTACCTTGTATTATATGCGATATAGATGATAATGAGTCTTCTGAATTAGCTTTAGTAGAAAATATTCATAGAAAAGATTTAACTCCTATTGATGAAGCTAGAGGATATAAAAAGTTATTAGATAAAGGATATATAACAATTGATCAATTAGCTGCTCGTATGGGAACTACTCAATCAAATCTAAATGATAAGATAAGATTATTATCATTAGATGAAGCAGTACAAGATGCATTACAAAAGAATATGATATCAGTTAAACATGCTAAGAGTTTATTAAGATTAACTGATAAAATGAAACAAGTAGATATTCTTAATGAAATAATTAGAGATAAATTAACTGTTAGACAAGTAGAAGATGAAATAGATAAAGTATTAGGTACTTATAAAAAAGAAGAAAATCTAACTGGTGGAATTAATATAGACTCTAGAAATGATATAGATGTATCTAATTTATTACTAGAAGATGATGATTTTAATCTATCAATAACACCAAAAGAGTATCAATATAGATCTAAAATTAATGATAAAAACACAAAAAAGAGTTTATTTTTTAACAATCTAGAAAATCATCCTGCAACTATGGAAGATCCAACATTATCATTTGGTTTTGATCCAATGAAAACACAAAACATAATATCTGATGAAGATTTTGTAGATTTAGAAGATCAACAAACAGATGATGAATTAGATATACCAATTCAAGGATCTGAAGCTGCACAACAAGAGGAAGAAAAGAAAATCAACATGGATGTTTATACTCCAAGAGAATTGACTAAAGCAATAAATGAATTAGTTAAATTAGCTATTGAAAATAATATTGAAGTAAAGACTGAAGAATTTAATTTCAGTGATATATATCAAATAGTAGTTAAGATAGTTAAAAATCCTGAAGAAGAACAAAAAGAAGAAAATAAATAAAAAAGACTATTCAATTAGTCTTTTTATTATGCTATAATCTATAAACGAAATGTGGTGATTTAATGAAAGAACTTACTTTTAAGTTATCTACTAATGATGAAGTAATAATGAATGTAAAAACTACTTACTTCATGAAAGAAGATGTTATTAATTTTACTATAGATGATAATATTTATAGATTTAATATTACAAAGTGTATTTTAAATAAAGAAAATAAAGAATCTATGATGAATATTGACATGCTAAATAAGATGATTATATATCTATATAAAGACTTAAATAAAGAGTTTCAATTACCAATAGATAATAATAAATTATCAAATAATGATAATTATGTTAAGTTTGAGTATGAGATACCTGACAATGATATAGTCAATATAATTGAAATATCTTATTGACAACCAACATATTTATGATAATATTATTATTGTTTTATATATATTTATGAAAGAGGGATTAATATGGCAATAGCTAAATTAACTACTGAACAATTAGATACTATGTCGTATACAGATATTGCTGAATACGTTTTAGAACAAAAAGGTAAAAAAATGAAAATAGCTGACTTATTTACAGAAGTAATTAAGTTAAGAGGTGATGATCCTAAAGCAATTTTTGAATCAAAAATAGGTGATTTTTTTGGTTTAGTTTCATCAGATAATAGATTTGTTATGTTAGATAAAGGATTATTTGATTTATCAAAGAAGCATAAAAATAGTATTAATATGAATTTAGACGATGAAGAAGACGAAGAAGAAATAGTACTAGATGATGAAGAAAATGAAGAAGAAGATGAAGATGTAATTAACTATGATGAAGCTATCGATGTTGATGATGATACTGAAGAAGATGACTTCAAAGATTTAGTTATTATTGATTCTGATGATGAATCTGGAATGGATTTATAGCGACTCTATCTAATTAATATATCTTATAAGAAAGGAAGATTAATTATGATAGAAAGATTAGATGTATTAGAAGCAAGATATAATGAATTAAATGAAGAATTATCTAAACCTGAGGTTTTAGCTGATTATACTCAAATGAGTAAATTAAATAAAGAAAAAGCAGGTCTAGAAGAAACTGTTACTAAATATAGAGAATATAAAAAATTAATAGAAGATGTAGATGGACTTAAAGAAATGATGAATGATCCTGAAATGAAGGATATTGCAGAGTCTGAACTACAAGAAAATACTGCTAGACAAGAAGTATTAAAACATGAATTAGAATTATTATTAGTTCCTAAAGATGAAGATGATGGTAGAGATATTATTATTGAAATAAGAGGAGCTGCTGGTGGAGATGAAGCTAATATCTTTGCTGGTGATTTATTTAGAATGTATCAACATTATGCTGATAAAAATGGTTGGAAGACTGAGATATTAGATGCTTCAGAAGGTGAAGCTGGTGGATATTCTCAAATAGAGTTTTCTATCAAAGGTGATAATGTATATTCTAAAATGAAATATGAATCAGGTGCACATAGAGTTCAAAGAATACCTGTAACTGAATCTAATGGTAGAATTCAAACATCAACTGCTACTGTTGCAGTTATGCCTCAATTAGATGAAACAGATGAATTTGAACTTAATATGGATGAAATAAGAGTAGATATTACTCGTGCTTCCGGTAATGGTGGACAAGGTGTTAATACTACAGACTCTGCTGTAAGATTAACTCATTTACCTACTGGTATAGTTGTATATCAACAAACTGAAAGATCACAATTAAGAAATAAAGAAAAAGCTTTCGAAATTATGAAAACTAGATTATATGATTTACAACAAAGAGAAAAGAAACAAAACGAAGATAGTTTAAGAAATTCTCAAATTGGTACTGGTGATAGATCAGAAAAGATTAGAACTTATAACTATCCTCAAAATAGAGTAACTGATCATAGAATTAATTTCTCAGTAATGAATCTTGAAAAGGTTATGAATGGTGATTTAGATGCTATTATTCAAGAATTAATTACTGAAGATACAAAGAGAAAACTACAAGCTGAACAAGAAGGAAAATAATCCTTCTTTTTTTGATTTTTATAATTATTATGTTATAATAACGCTCAACTGAGGTGATATTATGCAAATTATTAATGATTATAAGAAGAAGGATTTTCATTATACTACATTCCAAAATAACTTTTACGCATATGATCAAGATGGAGATATTTTTGGTAAAGGTTGTGAAGAATTTAATTCAGAAGTATTAAATGCATTAAATAAATATGGATTTATTGAAAATTATGAAGATATAAAAAATTCTAAGATAAAATTTGAAAACTTTGTATATAGTGATTTATCTAAATTATACGATACTAAACAAGGATATTTCCTTGCAAATAGAATCAGAATAATTTTAGCTAATAGTGGTTTATCTAATGTTGTTGATAAAGAGTATTTAGATTCTATTGGTTTTAAAGATTCAAAAGCATATGAAGATATGTTTAGTGAATTATATTATACTTATGAAGATATATTAGGAGATGCCGATATATTTGGTATTCAAGAATTATTATTAACTCCAAAATCAATGTTAAGAAATTATGTTGGATTATCTGACGAAGATATTCAAGTTATTGAAGAAGGATTAAAAAGTGCAGGTTTATCATTTATGCCTGAAAAAGATATGAATCAAATAAGAAATATTGTAATATATGAAGATTCAATTAAAGATGTTATAGATAAAAGTGCATCTGTACAATTATCTTATGATGTATTACAAACAAAGAAAAGACTTATAGAAAAACAACTATCTGAAATAGATAAAGAATTAACTAATTATAGAGGTAAATAAAAGGATAATTATATATCCTTTTTTTATGGTATAATACGTTTGAAGTGATGATATGAATAAGATAGATGAAGAATTATTAATAAATAAATATGGTTCATTAGAAGCTATTAAAGATAAATTAGATAGTAATTATCCTATACAATACTTAATTGGATATGTAGACTTCTATGGATATAGGATAAATGTAGATGAGAGAGCTTTAATACCTAGATTTGAAACAGAAGGATTAATAGAACTAGTTATTAATACTATTAATAAACATAATATTAAAGTAAATGATATATTTGATATTGGTACAGGTTCAGGTTGTATAGATGTAGTATTATCTAAAAAGTTGAATAATGCTAATATTTCAACAATAGATATTTCATCTGATGCTTTATCTTTAGCAAAAGAAAATTATAAATTAAATAATATTGATAATATTGAAGTTATTAACAATGATATATTTGAATACAATCCAACTAAAAAATATGATTTAATTATCTCAAATCCACCATATGTGGCATATGATGAAGAAGTAGATAAGGAAACAAAATATGAACCTCAAAATGCAATATTTGCAGATAATAAAGGTTTAGTTTTTTATGAACATATAATTAAAGAATCAGTTAATTGGATTAATGCTCAATCTATAATAGCTTTCGAAATTGGTTATAATCAAGGTAATTATTTGAAAGAATTTGCATCTAAATATTATCAAAATAGTATTATAGAAATACATAAAGATTTATCAAATAGAGATAGATATTTGTTGATTATTAATAAATAATAGGTGATGATATGAAAAGTATTTTATTACTACATGGATGGAATGATGATAATTATACATCAAGATCAACTAGTAAAGATGCTTGGAATAATAGAAAGAAATTTGTTAAAGAATTATCTAAGCATTTTATAATATATAAATTAAACTTTCCTGGTTTTTGTGGACAACCTGAATATGATAAACCTTTTGATCTTGATGAGTATGCTAGATTTGTTCATTTATATTTATTAAATAATAATCTTAAAGTAGATTATATATTAGGGTATTCTTTTGGTGGTGCAGTAGCTGTTAGATATAATAATATTTATGATAATAATCAAAAGCTAATACTCGTATCTCCTGCTATATCAAGAAAGTATTCTAGTAAGAATATTAAGGTTATAGATTCACCTAATATTATTTATCCTATTAGGAAGTTTTTTAGAGATATGTATTTAATACATATTGTTAAGAATCCATATATGATATATGGTACTCCTTTTTTAAGAGAGTCTTATCAAATAATAGTTAGACAAGATATTGTTGATAAAGTAAAAGATATTAACAAGAAAAATGTAACTATTATAATTGGTGAAAAAGATCAAATGATTAATACTGATAAAATACTAACTGAATTAAAGGACTATAATATACATGTTATCAAGGATGGTAAACATGATATAGCTAATACACATACTAGTGAGTTGGTATCAATAATATGTAAATAAGGTATTTATACCTTATTTTTTTGATATAATATATATACGAAGGTGATTTAGTGAAAAAACTAATTATTAGAGGCAATAGAGATTTGTCCGGTGAAATTCATATAGGAGGAGCTAAGAATTCAGTAGTAGCATTAATACCTGCATCATGTTTGACTAAAGGTAAATGTGTTATTCATAATGTTCCTGATATTTCTGATGTTGGAATATTAATTAAAATGATGGAATATTTAGGATCAAAGATTACTTATGAGAATGAAGTATTAACTATTGATAATAAGAATTTAAAGGTTAAACCTATACCTACTGAATATTCATCATGCTTAAGAGCGTCATATTATTTTATGGGTTCATTAGGAGGATTATTTCATCATGCTGAAATATCTTATCCAGGTGGTTGTACTATAGGTGCAAGACCTATTGATATCCATATTAATTCATTTAAAAAACAAGGATTTAAAGTTACAGAAAAAGATGGAACATATACACTTGATACACATAAGTTAAAGGGACAAGATATATTCTTTGATTTTCCTTCGGTTGGAGCTACTATAAATGTTATGCTTACTGCAACATTAGCTGAAGGTACAACTAGAATTATAAATGCTGCAAGAGAACCTGAAATTCAAAACGTAGCTGAATTCTTAAATAACATGGGTGCTGATATTCAAGGTGCTGGTACTGCAGAAATAATTATTCATGGAGTTAAAGAACTACATGGAGCTGAAGTAACAGTTATTCCTGATAGAATTGAAGGAGGTACTTATTTAATTATAGGTGCTTTACTTGGTAAAAACTTAAAGATATCAGGCATTAATAGAGATCATTTATTCTCATTAATATCTAAGTTAAAAGATGCTGGTGTAAGCATGAAGATTAATAAAGATAGTATTATTGTTAATAAATCTAAGAATTTAAAGGCTGTTAATGTTAAAACATCAGTTTATCCTGGATTCCCAACTGACTTAGGTCAACCAATGAGTGCATTCTTAACTCAATGTAAAGGTGAATCATTATTTGAAGAAACTATTTATGAAAATAGATTAAGACATATTCCATATTTAACTACTATGGGAGCTAATATCAAATCATGGGATAAGAAAGCTGTTATCATAGGTAATACACAATTAAAAGGACGCAAAGTTAAAGCTACTGACTTAAGAGCTGGTGCATCTTTATTAGTTGCTGGTATGATAGCAAATGGTATAACAGAAGTAGATAATATTGAACATTTATTAAGAGGATATGAGAATTTAGTTCATAAATTGAATACTGTTGGAGCAGATATTAAATTAATTGACGAATAAACTTGATTTTACTCCATATAAATGATATATTAATAGGGCAATTAAATTTCTAAGGCATGAATATGTCTTGGCGGAAGGAGAGTAATTTATGAAGAAAAATTTACATCCAGAAACAGTAGAATGTACTTTTAAATGTGCATGTGGAGCTACTTTTAAGGCTATGAGCAATAAGCCAGAACAAAATGTAGAAATTTGTTCAGAATGTCATCCATTCTATACTGGTGCTCAAGGAAAGAAGAAAAAAACTGGTAGTATTGAAAAATTCAATAAGAAATATAATCTTGGTGAATAATAAAAGATGTCTATTTAGACATCTTTTTTATTTCTTCAATATATAAATTATAAGTTTCCTTAGCTATTGTTTCCCAAGATTTACCTAACATCTCTCTTGCATTCTTAGATACTTTTGCTAATTGTTTCTTATCATTAAGTATTTCTTTTATTTTATCTTTATAAACAGTATTATCTAATTCACATGTATAACCAGATACTCCATTTATTACTGTATCAGCTGTGACTGCTCCATCAATAAATAAACCAGGAGTTTCATTAACAGCAGCTTCTATTTGTACTAATGATGATGCATCAAATAAAGAAGGAAATAAGAATAGATTTGCTCTTGTATATATAGCAGATAGTAGATTTCTATCATTTATAGGACCATTTGCTATTACTTTATCTTCTAAGTTATATTCTTTTATCTTCTTTTGCAATTTCTTAAGATCTGCACCTTCACCTACATATAACATCTTAAAATTATATCCATCTTCATTTAATAGTTTTAATGAATTTAGTATAAAGAATATATTTTTAATCGATGTAATTCTTCCGACAAACAATAAAATATTATCATCTTTTTTGAAATTATATAGTTTATTAACTTTATCTATAGCTTCTTCTTTATTATCTAAAGGTTTTAAGTCTGTTCCATTGTAAATAATAACTGGTTCATGTTTATATCCATAGTCTTTAAATACATCTATCATTTTACTATTTATTGCTATGCATTTATTGCATTGATTTAATGTTTTAATAATAACTTTTATAACCTTATTTGTTATAACCTTATTTTTTAATCTTTTATTTAATTCAAAATCATATCTTGTATGGAAAGTACCAATTATAGGTATATGACATGCTTTAGCTACCTTAACTCCAAGTGATCCTAGCATGAATGGTGAATGAATATGTATAACATCAAAATGTTCATTTACTAATTGTTTAAATTCTTTAGATAACTTACTTTTTGGTAAAGATACAGTATATTCAGTAGTTGGTAGTTTAAAACTACTTATTCTTATTACTTTATATGGTCTATTTTTATCCTCATCAACTGAAGAATTATAAGGAACAACCATGACTACATCATTATATTTTGATAATTCTTTAGCTAAATTATCTATAACTAATACAACACCATCTATAGTTGGGTAAAAACTGTCCATAAATATACCGATTTTAAGTCTTTTGTTCATCATGACACCTCATTGTAATAATTATAACATATATTAATACTATAAGTTGTAAAGTATTCAATCAATTTATAAAGTATCAACTATAAAATGATATAATAGGTAGAGGTTATTATAAAATTAAATATGTGGTATAATAACCATAAGGAGAATTGTATGGGTAAGATTAGTTATATATTTCAAAGAATTATTCATATGAATTATGGAAATATGTTTAAGACTATTAATATGGTTCATGACATAAATCATAAAAATAGAATTGGTATATTTTTTGATTGGGCACACTGTGCATCTAAATATGGTGCAGGCTATGTTGATTATTATCAATTTAGAATGTTTGATATGAATGAAGATGAAAGAAAAACAATAATAACTCGTGGAGTTAATAATGATATAGTAAAAAGATTTAATGATAAAACTAAGATCAGTATATTTGAAGATAAGGCTTTATTTAATAAATTATTTGATAAATATCTTAATAGAGAATGGATTTATTTAAAAGATGCTTCTGTAGATGATTTTAAGGCCTATTTAAAGGGTAAAAAGGAAGTTATAGTAAAACCATTAGACTTATCATGTGGAAAAGGCGTAGATAAGATTAAAGTACCAAAAGATATAGATAAACTTTATAATGATTTATTAGAATCTGGACAAACATTAGTAGAAGATGTTGCTGAACAACATCATTTATTGAATGAGTTATATCCTCATTCAGTAAATACTTTAAGAATAGTTACACTAAATAAGAAAGTAGTTACTGCTTACTTAAGAATAGGTAACCATGGTAATGTTGTAGATAACTTTAATCATGGTGGTATGGTAACAGCTATTGATGTTGATACAGGAAAGATTAATTTCCCAGCTATTGATAAAGATACTAATGTGTTTGAAGTACATCCTGAAACAAATAAAAAAATAGTAGGTATTCAAATACCTATGTGGGATGATGTTAAAAAGTTATGTATTGATGCATGTGAAGTTGTTCCTGAGGTAGGATATATTGCATGGGACGTTTGCTTAGGTGAAAAGAAACCATGCCTAATAGAAGGTAATGATTTCCCAGGACACGACTTATATGAATTGCCAGTACATAAAAAAGATAAATATGGTTTGTTGCCTAGATTTAAAAAGGCTATGGAGGAGGAATAAAATGAAAATAGGTATAGCTACAGATCACAATGGTGTGAATGAAAAGAAGATACTAATAGAATATTTAACAAAGAAGGGTTATGAAATTAAAGATTACTCTCCTGTTAATGATCCATTAGATGATTATCCTAAATTTGCTCATAAAGTTTGTAGAGCAATTCAAAAAAGAGAAGTAGACTTAGGAATATTAATGTGTGGTACAGGTATTGGTATGGCAATAGCAGCTAATAAACATAGAGGTATTCGTTGTGCTTTAGCTTCATCTGTAGAAGAAGCTAAATTAGCTAAGGGTCATAACAACGCACAAATACTTGCAATGTCTTATAAAGAAGATATTGATAAGATTAGAGCTATGTCATTAGCTTTTATAGAAGAATCATTCTATGGCGATGAAAGACACATTAGAAGATTAAAAGAAATAGAAGAGTACGAATCTGATGAGTATTAAGATTTTAGTATATGGAATAATGTTGCTAGTATCAACATTCGCTGTATCTGGTATTAATATTAATAATATATTTAAAACTAATCATATATGGGAAGCTAGAATATTTACTACATTAATTATTATGGCTTTAACATATTTAAGTGGATCTTTAATACTAGATATATTAAATATATTTATTTAAACAAAAAGAAAGGCGTCCCCCTGAGGACGCCTTCCAAAGAATAAAAAGGGGTTGGCTAGTGTGATACTAGCACCAATTCGCCTGTAAGTGAATTGGTACGATATATACTAATTGAAAAGTTGATGTTTGTCAACTTTTTTTAGTGCATTTTTAAGCATTTATTTAAAAAAATTATATACCCTATAACCTACGGTTATATCCCTATATAATTATATAATTTTAAGTTATAAATTGCCGTTTTTTTAGTCTATAATAACATTAAATGATATAATTAAAAATGAAAGGAAGATCTATATGGAATTGTCTCAATTAAAAGGTGTTGGACCTAAGACTTTAGAGTATTTAAATAAGTTAAATATTAATACTATAGATGATTTAATTAGATATTATCCATATAGATATAATATCTATCATCCAGTTGATATTAGTCGTGATATTAATGAAGAGGATACAATAGTTGTATCTGGTAAGATAGTAAGTAATCCAAATATCTTCTTTATTAAGAAGACATTAAATAGATTAGCTTTTAATTTAGAGACAAATGGCAAGATTATTAAAGTAGTTATTTTTAATAGATCATATCTTAAACAATCTTTATCAATTGGAAAGGACATTACTTTAATAGGTAAGTATTCTATTAAGAATAATAGTTTTACTGCATCGGATATAAAGCTTTATCCAATTATTAAGACTGAAGTAGAACCTGTTTATCATATGGTTCAAGGTTTAAAGAGAAAAAGTTTAAAGACTTTGATTGATAATAGTTTATCTTCTTTTAATGTTGAAGATGTATTACCAACATATATAAATGATAGATATGAATTGTTAGATACAGAAAGTGCTATTAAAGAAATACATAATCCAACTAGTTTAGATAGATTAAAAAAATCTAAGTTAAAACTTAAATATGATGAATTATTTGAATTTATGTTTAAAATTAATTTATTGAAGTTAAAATCTAGAGTATTTAATGATTATTACATAAAGAATGTTGATTCTTCTATTATAGATAAAATCAAATCATCTTTACCATTTGAATTAACTGAAGATCAAGATAAAGCCATAGAAGATATTGTTAATGATTTTAAAGATGAAAAGAGAATGAATAGATTAGTATTAGGTGATGTAGGATCTGGTAAGACAATAGTATCATTTATTGCTTGTTTAGTTAATTTATCATGTGGATATCAATCAGCTATACTAGCACCTACAGAAGTATTAGCTAATCAACATTATGATAATTTTGTTAAATTATTTCCAAATATAAAAGTTGCTTTATTAACAGGTAGTACAAGTGCTCTAGATAAAAAGTTGATAAAGAATAAGTTATTAACAAATGAAATAGATATATTAATTGGTACTCATGCCATTATATCTGATGATATAGAGTTTAATAATATAGGATTAGTAGTAACAGATGAACAACATAGATTTGGAGTTAATCAAAGAAAAGCACTTCAAAATAAAGGTATGAATGTAGACGTATTATATATGTCAGCTACACCAATACCAAGAACATATGCATTAACTATATATGGTGATATGGATATATCTATGATTAAGAGTAAACCAAGTGGTAGAAAAGAAATAATAACTAATCTTTATCCAATGAATAAAATTAAAGAAGTATGTAGCGTTATTACAAAACAAATAAATGAAGGACATCAAGTATATGTAGTTGCTCCTTTAATAGATGATGAAGAAGATAGAGAAGAGTTACAAGATTTAAAGAAGATAAAAGATTTGCTTGTTAACAATTTATCTATTAAACCATCAATAGAAATATTACATGGCAAGATGAAACAAGTTGATAAAGATAAAGTTATGAACAAGTTTAAAGATGGTAAAGTAGACATATTAATATCTACTACTGTAATTGAAGTAGGAGTAGATGTTAAAAACTCTACAGTTATGACCATATTTAATGCTGAAAGATTTGGTCTAGCTACACTTCATCAGTTAAGAGGTAGAGTAGGTAGAAATGAGTTACAATCATACTGTCTATTAATATCTGATAAAGAAACAGATAGATTACATGTTATGTGTGAATCTAATGATGGTTTCTATATAGCTGATAAAGATTATGAGTTAAGAGGATCAGGAGATTTGTTTGGAACTAAACAACATGGTGATATGGTCTTTAAGATTGCTGATATAAGAACTGATATGAAAATATTATTACAATGTAAAAAAGATAGTGAAGAATTTATTAATAATAATATTGATAATGGCTTTAGAGATTATTCATATTACAAAGTAATAGAAGAAAAACTATTAAATACAGATTAAAAAAGCATAGGTTATCTACCTATGTTTTTAAATGATATTAATTTACCATTTTCTATTTCTAGTTCAAATGCATGTGGTGCATCCCATTTACCATCAAATACTAGTTCATTATTTAAATACCATGTAAGACCATCATTTATTCTTAATTCTAGGAAGTTTAAGAAATATGCTGATATTGCTGTAGCATGTGATACTATACATATGTTTTTATCTTTGTTTTTACTTATTATCTCATTTATTACACTAGTAATTCTTTCTTTAGTATCATTTATAGATTCTCCATTACCTTCTTTGTAGTCTAGTTCTTTCCATTGTCTTGTAAAGAAATCCTTAGGTAAATCATTAATAGCTATACCAAATTTTCTTTCACCTAATTTTTCATTCATGTTTAAATCTATATTATTATTGAATGCTATATATTTAGCTGTAGACATAGTTCTTACATAATTAGATGAATATAATACATCTATATCTTTAAATATATCCTTTTTAGCTAATTCTTCAGCTCTTTTTTCTCCTTCTGGAGTTAATATATTCTTTTCATTTCGTACTTGATCAGAATCATTACTATCATTGATTCCAATGTTTGAATTCATTGGTTGTGAATGTCTCATTAAGATTATTTTTGTCATTTATATCACCTTGTTATTATTCTTTAAGCTTTCATAGTATTTTGTTGCTTCCTCATATAGAATAGGAGTTTCAGATAAAGCTTGTAGTCTATTTCTAAGTAGATTTAAAAAATATTCTTGTCCTTTTACTTCTACTATATATTTAGTTAATAAGAACCATCCTTTATAACAACTTGTACTTTCTAGTATATCTTCAAGTGAATAAATCATATTCAATTCAATATTTTCTTGTTGTTTACTTAAATATTGAGCTATTCCTTCATTTAAATATCTAAGTGTATAACCAGCATCATATTTTGCTAAGTATGCCTTTACAACTAAATGAGTATATTC
Organism: uncultured bacterium; assembly: GCA_946643435.1. Taxonomy (GTDB): domain Bacteria; phylum Bacillota_I; class Bacilli_A; order RF39; family UBA660; genus UBA6985. The sequence goes on along the minus strand of CAMPCD010000001.1, from coordinate 119,152 downwards.
ATGAATCATAGTTTTTTTGAATTTATCAAAAACTTGGTCATATTTTTCAGGCGGGAAAGCGTGTGAAGTATTACCATAATCATGAAGAGATACTTGAGTTATTCCACCATTACTAGCATTTCCTATTTCCCAATCTGGAACTTCTGTTTTATTTGTTTTTTTCATTACAATTTCATCATATTGTTGTTTTGTAGGTATGATGTTTATATTTACTTGTTTTCTTTGTAGTTCAGTATCAAAGAATTCATATATTTCTTCTACATGTTCGTTTAAATATTCTTCTAGACCATCTATTAAATCTTGATCTTGTTCGACATAATTAAAAATAGCGTATTTAGTTTTCTTCTCCATGATTATCACCATATTAATTATACCATATATAGTATATCTTTATATTTTGCTTACTATTCTTTACATAAAAAAAGAGACTCCCATAAGGGAGCCATTCAGGGGGTTTTGGTTGATATACTCTAACATTGGTTAAATCGTTAGAGCTATCGGCAAGTTATTTTCATATCTTGCCTATATTAATATTACTAGATATAAGGGGTAAAATCAATTAATAAATTCCTGGTTTACTACATTTATACGTTAAATAGCAAAATAAAAGAGTGTTGTTAACACTCCTTATTACATCCATGCATTTAATCTATAGTATCTATTGCCTCTTTTATAGTGACTTATTTCAACTTTTAATGAACCTAGAGCAGCATGCACACTTATTGGATTATTGTTTTGGTCTTTATATAAATATATTACTACATGATCTTTATCTAGGATAATATCACCAGGTAATAAGTCTTCTTTATTTATTAATGTTACATCTTTATTTCTACCACTTATGACATTTATATGGTCTTTATAAAGGTCTACACCAGATGCTGAGTAAATAACCCATCTTACAAATCCAGCACAGTCAAGTCCAGCAGGATATTCTTTACCGCCTTCTTGTCTATCAAATCCTTTAGATAAGAAAACCATTTTCTTACCCCAGTTTTTATTAGCTATATCTAAAGTATTTTTTAGTGTTGAATGTCCACCACCCCATAGGTAAGGAAGACCAACTGTTTCAATAGCATTCTTTACTTCATAGAATCTTGTATCATTTAAGTCTGGATATTGCTCTAATATAATATCTAATGTTTTATCTACTTCTTCATTAGTGATTGTTCCTTCAACATGTTCATTACAATATAATTGATCATTTTGTTCTAGTTTTGTACAGTGATTGTAATGTTTAATAATCTCATTGTTTTTATTATATATATCTAATACTTGATTATATTTACTATTATTTGTATATCCACCAAATACTGATTCTTCGATTCCGTTGAAAGTTCTAACTAATATATTATCGTAAATAAAATCAGTTAAGTAATCATTATTCTTTAAATCAAAGATAGCATATTTATCTTCATCTTTTATATATAAGTCGTTTTCTACAAACTTGATATCTTGATATTCCTTTACATCAATATTTACTGATGTTTCGTCTTTTGTATCGTAGTTGTAAAGTGTATAGTCTTCATCAAGTACTAGTAGTTCTTTTGATGTAGTATTTAAATCTATTACTTTACAATTGTTGTTTTTACATACATATATATCAATAATATCATCTACATTTACTTTACTGCTCTTTGTTGCTTCTACTTTTCCTTTATTATTATAGATAGTAATAGCAGAAGGTTTATCTACAATACCTATTTTGTCTGAATAGGCATAAGATTTATTAGCTTCGAAATTGTATTTATTAATGTATATAGAATCCAGGATTAATACGCACATTAATATTATTAAACTAAATAATTGCTTAGTTTCACTTATTCTTGGTATGCTAATTTCGAACTCTTTATCTTTCATACTATCACCTGATTTTATTATAAAGCATATTGTAAAATAAAAGTATATGTTTTGTATATATTTACATTATTTAAATGTAAATAAATTATTAACTATTTATTTACATATGTAAATAAGTTTACTTGATTGTGCTGAAGTGATAAATAAATGAGAGTTTGATTAATAATAATTAATAAAAATGATATATGATAAATGACGTAAAAACGCGTTAAAAATAATAAAGGTTGCTTTTATTTATTTTACATAATATAATACAGGTAAGAAATGGATGGATGTAGTTATGTCAAAGAAATTAGTAATTATAATGTCATCTACGATTTTTACTTGTATATTATTATTAATATGGTTTTATAGGATAGAATTGTTACAACATGATACTTCTGGATTCTATACTTCTCACCCAGATGATATGTTAATTAATATCATTAATTATCTACCGGAGATAAGTATAGCTGTTACAATAATAGCAATTTATACACGAAAGGGTGCTGGATTAATACTTACAGTTTTAGCTAATCTATTAGCTATTGCAGCGTTTGCTGGTGAACTGTTTGTTAAGCTAGTTAAGTTAGTTGATATTGTATCTAAGAGTGAAGTTCCATTGCCATGTGTTCCATGGTTGAATCTTCCAGTTATGTTTATATGTTTAATATTATTTATAATAAAATTCCATATATTTACATTACCTGATGAAATTAAAATAAAGATAAAATAAAAAGGAGTATTAACTCCTTTTTTTATTGTATTTCACTTACTTTAATATTTAAATCATAGAATTTATTATCACTTGTAATAATATAATCTTTAATTAATGGTTCTTGTTCTAATATAGCTTTAACATTAGTATCTGGATAAATAATTTCTGTTAATGTAACCTTATCACTTATATCTGCCATACGGTGGTTTTGTAAGATAGCCATATTTTTCATATCATTCATAGTCATGTAAATCTTATCATCTAGTTTAAATACTAGTTTACCATTATAAAGAATTACACCTAATTCATGTTTTTCAAGTTTATAGTAAAAGATTATACTATTTGTTCTTCCTAAAGACATGTCTCTATCAACTAATCTAAATAAAATATCTGTAGGAACAAGAGCTCTTTTAGGCATCTTATCTGCTTTAGCTTCTATTACTTCTACTTCATTTTCTTCTTGATAGTCTACTCGTTTTTTTAATACAAATATAACTGCAATAAAAACAATAATTATAATTAATAAATACATATAATCACCTATTTATAATTTATCAATAATTTAGGCTTTAATAAACTATTAATGATTAAAACAATGTAAATATGATATAATTCTATTATAATTGGAGTGGTTATATGAATGATCAATTTAATAACAATCCTTTAATACCACATGAAGAAGAAAATAATGTTAATAATTCTAAAAGTGGTGTAAGTAATGGAGTAATAATCTTTATATCAATATTATTTATAATAGCAGGTATAATTATTTATTATGTATTAAAATATTAAAGGAAGTTCAATTCCTTTTTTTATTTATTATTAATATTATTAATGCTATACTTTAATTATAGAAAAGAGGATAATATGAAAACTGATAATAAGGAATCTGTTCCTTCTGTAAAAGGATTAGATAAAAATGAAGTACCTACTTTAAAGAAAGAAAATGATGAAGTAGTTGAAAAAGCAAATACTGAATCACCAATAGGTAAATCTGAAGTTGTGGAACCTACACCTGAAGCTGCAAGTAATAAGGTTAATATTAATATGGAGGCTTTCAATGTTAACTCAATACCAAAGACTAGCAAAGAAACATCTGCAATAGATCCATTAGCTGTTCCTGCTACAACAAAGAAAGTAGAATCGACTTTTGATCCAATGGCAATGCCAACAACTAGTTCAAATGGTGCATTTGATCCATCAAAAGTTCCTACAAATACAACTACTAAAACTAATGATAGTAAGCTGCCTTTAATAATTGGTATAGCAGCAGCTGCATTAATTGTAATAGGTATTATTATTACTGTTATTGCTAATTCAAGTAATAAATTAAAATGTACATCAGAGGAAAGCTACGGTATTAAGTATTCTTACGAAATGAAGTTTGATTCAGATGATAATATTAAATCTATGTATGTAGTAATGGATATGGATATGACTGATGAATCAGAAGGTATGTCTGAATCTGAACTAGATAAAAAAGTAGATGAATTAAAAGAAGAATTAAAAGAAACAGGAGATAATATCAAAGTAAGTAGAAGTGGAAAAATATTTAAAGTTTCTATGGAATATAAAGATATTGACTCATTCGGTGTTAAGAAAAGTGATATTAAAACAAGATTAGAAAACAGAAAATTTACTTGTAAATAAAAAGATATTAGAAAAAACTAATATCTTTTTTTATATCATATGTTCTGATGTACTATCTATAGAATGGATATATTCATCTACTTTTTCTTCAATAGTTTCACCTTTACAAGCATATAAATCATATTCAAATACTACAGGACCTTCATACTTAATCTTTTTTAAGAATAGTATACCTTTTAATACTTGTTCAAAATCTTTACTTGTATCATATATTGGCAAGTGTTCTGATTGAATTTTATATCTATCTGATATTTCATGTAGATGTACATTTGATAATCTTTTAATAAATTCAGAATCTATATCAGTTATGTTTCCAAAGTCAGCTATTTCATGACCAATGTCGTATGTCATATATAATCTTGCATCATTATATAGAATAGGTTTCATTTCATCTTTATCAAGTCTTATATATCCTACAGCATCATTTAGATTTTCAACACTAATTCTAATTTTCTTTCTATTTATAACTTTTAGTATTTCGTCAAAATACTCTTGAGAATCATGTAGGGAAGTTTCATTATCATCTCTTAACACACTATGTAATACAACATTAATTGTATATCCTAAGTAATCAGAGTATTCAGCTATTCTTTCCAAATATTTTAATTGAGTTTCTAAGTCTAAAGAAGAGTCTCCATGAACTTGAAAAAGTATATTATTTTCCTTGCATTCTTTAACTAATTCATCCATGTATGCAAGCATTTCTTCATTATTAGGAGAAGCACATATTTCAACACCTTTAGTATATTTAGATTCAACTAATTTTTTTATCATTGCATTTGGAGTTATACTTTTAAATTTCTCGTTTAACGAAATTACGCTTATCATATTATCACCAAAAATAATTATATTATAAAAGAATAATTTTATATAATTTTTGTTTATTTTTTTACATTAAGATTGTATAATTATTTTAGAATAAGGAGGATATAATGAAAAGACTAAGTAAATTATTGCTAGTTTCCGTTCTTTCTGTTGTACTTGTTACAGGATGTAAGATGAAAACTAGTATGGAGTTCAATATTGATAAGGAGAATACAAATATCAACTTGATTATGGCATTTGATGATGAGTTTATTGATACTATGTTAGCATATCAAGAAAATCCAGATGCTATAAGTGGTGACCCTGCAACAACAACTGTTCCAACACATACTGATGAAGAAAGATGGGCATACATTGAAAGTGGATCATGGACAAGCATGGGCGATGTATCAGATGATTATAAACCTGAAAGATATGAAAAAGATGGCTTTAAAGGATATAGTTATAGCATTCCAGTAGGTAAATTAGATGATATAAGTAGTGAAACAGCTACTGAAAGAGTAGATTTATCTCAATTATTTAATGGAAGCGAAATAAATGATGATGCTGTATTATTTATAAAGAATGGTAATACGTATACATCAAATATGAGTTATACTGTATCAAACGATACTACAGGAATGGAAGGCGTTTCTGCTGAACAAATGGCTGAAGCATTTGATATTTCTATATCATTCAACTTGCCAAGTGAAGCAGCTGCAAATAATGCAACTACTGTATCAGCTGATAAGAAGAAATTAACATATAGCTTACTTGAAACAAAGAATATTGATTTTAGCTTCACTTTAGATGATGGTAAAGCTGTAGTACCTACTAATACATCTACAGAATCATCAAAAAAGGATGTTTTATCAGATAAGATGGTATATGCTATTGTTGGTGTTGTTTGTTTATTAGCTATTGCTGTAGTAATTATTATAATTTTAACTAGAGGTAAAAAGAATAATGCAACAGTTAACAATGTAGCAATAAATACTCCAGTTACACCAGTAGATCAAACTACTCCAGTTACTCCAGTATCTCCAGTAGATCAAACTACTCCAGTTACTCCAGTAGCTCCTAGTGTTACTGATACACCTGTAGTAAATAATGATTTTGCTGCAAATGATGTTGTTACTCCAGTTGTTAATGAAGCTCCAGTAACTCCAGTAGTACCAAGTGAACCAGTTGTTCCAACAGTACCAGTTACTCCAGTTGAACCTACTGTTCCAGTAACACCAGTTACACCAGTAGAACCTGTAACACCTGTTGTTCCTACTGAACCAACAATACCAGTTACTCCATCTGCACCAGTTATGCCTAGTGCACCTGAGATGAATGTTAACAATACTCCAGTAGACAACAGTCCTGTGGATAACAACCCAAATAATTTTAATCTATAAGAGAATTAGTTATTACTAATTCTTTTTTTATGCTATAATACAAATGTCTTTTATAAAGATGAAATAAATGATAAAATTAAAAAAGGTGATATTATGATTACTAACTGGTTAAATGAACTACTAAAAAAAGAGTTAGATGTAAAGGTTAATGTTATTCAATCAAATAGACCTGATCTATGTGATTTTCAAATAGATGAGGCTTTTAAACTTGCAAAAGAATTACATAAATCTCCATTTGAAATAGCTAATGATATTGTTGAAAAGATTAAAAATATCAACAATATAAATGATGTTATTGAAAATATTGAAGTAGTAAATGGTTTTATTAATATTACAGTTACAAATTCATTTATTAATAAGATGTTAGTAATGATTAATAATGATGATAAATATTGTATTAAACCTGAAAAGAAAAAGGTTGTAATAGACTATGGTGGACCTAACGTTGCTAAGCCATTACATGTTGGTCATTTGAGATCTGCTATTATCGGTGAATCTATTAAAAGAATTCTTAGATATAAAGGTAATGATGTAATTGCTGATGTGCATTTAGGAGACTATGGATTACAAATAGGTGAAGTAATTTATGCTATTCAACATGATGGCAAAAAAGATGAAGAAATCACATTAGAGTATTTAAATGAAGCATATCCTAGAATGTCTGGTATTTGTAAGGAAAATGAAGACATTAAGAAAGAATGCGAAGAAATAACAAAGAAGATGCAAGATGGAGATCCTGAATATAATAGATTATGTGACATTATATGTGATATATCTATTAAAGATATTAAAGGTATATATGAAGATTTATCTGTTTCATTTGATTTATGGGAATCTGAAAAATCAGCTTATAAATATATAAATGAATTAGAAGAATTATTAAATAAAAAAGGTTTATTATATACTTCACAAGGTGCTGAAGTAATAGATGTTGCTGAAGAAACTGATTCTAAAGAAATACCTCCAATGATATTTAAGAAGTCTAATGGAGCTTATTTATATGGAACAACAGATATGGCTACTATCTATGATAGAGAAAATAAATTCCAACCAGATAATATAATTTATATTACTGATGATAGACAATCTATGCATTTTACTCAAGTATTTAGATCATCTTTGAAGGCTGGTATAACTGATGCTACTCTTGAACATAAGGGATATGGTACAGTAAATGGACCAGATGGTAAACCTTTTAAGACTAGAGCTGGTAATGCTCCTTCTCTAAGAGATATGTTAAATGAAACAAGAGATATATTCATATCTAAAAAAGAAGATAATAAAGATATGAGTGATGAAGATTTAAATAAAATTGTAAATGCAATTATTAAGTTTGCAGATTTACAAAACAATTTAACAAATGATTATATATTTGATATTAATAAATTTTCTAATACAGCTGGTAAGACAGGTCCTTACATGCAATATACTGTATTAAGATTAAAGAAGATATTAGCATCTGAATCATTTGATAATAATTTAACTGATACTATTTATAATGAAGTAGATAGAAATCTAAGACTAAAGATAACTAATATTGCTTCAGCATTTGATAAGGCTTATGAAAATAGAATGCCTTCATATATAGTAGATTATATATATGACTTAGCTAATGAAGCTAATAACTTCTATCAATTAAATCATATTGCTGGTTTAGATGATAAGACTAAAAAGAATGATTGGTTATATGTATTAAATGTTACTGTTAATATATTAACAGACATGCTTAAATTAATTGGTATTGAAATACCATCATACATGTAGAAAAGTTGGTGTTTATCAACTTTTTTTGTTAGGAGGATTATATGGATTACGTTAAGGAATTACTTATTAACGATTATGGAGAAGGATTAGCTAATGAAATTATAGATGGTTTTGTTGATAAAGATACAACCATAAGATGTAATGTTGAAAAGGAAGAAGTCATTAACTTTTTAAAAGAGAAGGGGATACCTTATGAAGAAGTATCAACAAATAATTTAGCATTATTACTTAAAGATGTAGATAACAAAGAAATTGAAACATGGGATTTATATAAAGAAGGAAAGATATATCTTCAATCTTTATCTTCTCAAATACCTCCATTCTATATGAAAGTAAATAATCGTGATCAAGTCCTTGATATGTGTGCAGCACCTGGATCAAAAACTACACAATTATCACATATGTATCCAAATATTCTTATTACTGCATGTGAAAGAGATAAATATAGAGCTGAAAGATTAAAATTTAATGTTCAAAAGCAAAACTGTAATAATGTAACTGTATTAAATCAAGATTCATTATCATTATCTGAATACATGAAATTTGATTCAATATTATTGGATGTCAATTGTTCCGGTATCGGTACGATAGGCACTGATAAACAAATAAATATAAATGAATATAGTTTAAATAAAATAGTGGAAAACCAAGAAAAATTATTGAATAAAGCAATTAGTTTATTAAAAAACGATAAATATATGGTTTATTCCACATGCTCTATTCTTAAAAGAGAGAATGAAGAACAACTTAAAAAAGTATTATCTGATGATATAGAGATAATACCTATATCATTAGATGGAGTAGAGTTGCTTCCTTCATCTATAGAAGGTGTATTAACAGTTAAACCTAATAAAGAATATGAAGGATTCTTTATTGCTTTACTACATAAGAAATAATTAAGGGTTTATAACTTATTATTTTATAGTTATATTTAGTTATTAATATGTTATTTGTTATATGTTTTACTTTATGATAGTTAATATTTCTGATATTAATTATCTTTTTTATTTTGTTATATAATTTAATAAATGATATATCTAAAGCGTTATGTTTATATAGATATAATATTTGATTAACTAGTATATAAGGAACTAGTACTGATTCTATATATTTTGATAAATTATAATAATTCATTTTATATCTTCTTTCTATCTTGGTGTTGTGTTAAAATATCATAAAGGAGTGATTATTATGGAATTAAAAGGATCAAAAACTGAAGCCAACTTAATGGCTGCATTTGCTGGAGAATCTCAAGCAAGAAATAAATATACATTCTATGCTTCAAAGGCTAAAAAGGATGGTTATGAACAAATAGCTGCTTTATTTGAAGAAACAGCTAATAATGAAAAGGAACATGCTAAAATGTGGTTTAAAGAGCTACATGATGGTACAGTTCCATCAACTACTGAAAACTTAAAAGATGCAGCTGATGGTGAAAACTATGAATGGACAGATATGTATGAAGAATTTGCTAAGACTGCTGAAGAAGAAGGATTTACTGAATTAGCAGTTAAATTTAGACAAGTTGGAGAAATAGAAAAGCATCATGAAGAAAGATTTAGAAAATTATTAAAGAATATTGATGATGCAGTTGTATTCTCAAAAGATGAAGATAAGATTTGGATTTGTCGTAACTGTGGTCATGTTGTATTTGGAAAGAATGCACCTGAAGTATGTCCAGTATGTGCACATCCTCAATCATATTTTGAATTAAAGGCTGAAAATTACTAGGATTATTTATATCTAATATCTATATAATATTTATAGTCATGAATGAGTTCTTTTACAAAAGGACTCATTTTTTTATTTACCAATATATATACTTTATTTTTAGTTCTTGTAAGAGCTACATAAAAGAGTCTTCTTTCTTCTTCATGTATTATGTAATCATTATCATTTAATACATATCTTAATATTTTTTCATTTTTTACTTTATTAGGTATATTATCTGAATTAACAATTATTACATTGGTTGATTCTAATCCTTTTGATCTATGAATAGTATATTTTTTATCATAGTTTAGTCCTTCTATATCTTTATTATTTCTTCCTAATATCATAGGATCTTCTATATGATTAATAATGTCTTTAAGTTTAAAGTTAAAAAGAATAACTATAGGTTTATCAACATTTTTATTTGATATTATATATTTTCTTAATTGTTTAGGATTTTTCATAATAAATGAAGTAGATACTTTTATTAATTCATTACTATTTCTATATGTATGTTTAAGATAATATGTCTTTGTATCTTTGAAATATTTATTAAAATTAAGAAATGTATCAAGGTTACATCCAGAGAATCTATATATTGATTGAAAATCATCTCCTACAACAAATAATTTAGCATTAGTGTATTTAATAATCTCTTTAATTAGATCAAATCTAACAGTAGAGGTGTCCTGAAATTCATCAATTATTATATGTTTATATGGTAATTTATTATCTTTAACTTTATCTATTGCAAGAGTAATCATATCATTGAAATCTATTTGATTAGTAGATTCTAATTCTCTTTTATATAGTATGTATATTTCTAGTATTATCTTTAATAATTCTTTTTCATTAAAGAAAGCTTTATTATAGAAGGTAGCAATATTTTTTTCATTCATATTATTGCTTTTAAGGAGATTTATAAATGTAATGATCAATGATTTTAAATTATTATACTCATAAGTGTGAAATACTTTATTACTATCCATATATAATATATTCTTAAATAAATTGAATCTATTCTTATTATTACTTATATATGATTTGAAGTATTCATCTATACAATAGTTAAGATAATTATTACTTACTATAGAGTAGTTATTACCTATAAGTTTAATTCCAAGTTTATGAAATGTTAATGATTCAATATCATATCCTAAATCTAATATTTTATTGTGAAGACTTAAAGTGGCTTCGTTGGTAAAAGATATTACTAATATTTCATTCTCCTTATACTTTTTCTCTTTAATAAGATAATTGATTAATCCTAATATTGTAAGTGATTTGCCTGATCCTGCACCAGCTACTACAAGAGTATTTTGAGCATCACTTTTAATTGCACTTATTTGAGTATCATCTAAATCATAGCCATTTATATTAAATATATTCATTATTACTCCTTAATATATATATACAAGATTAATGTATGAAATCTCGAATAAAATAAAAAAGTTGTATTTCTACAACTTTTTAAATATATCTTTTTTAATTGAATATAAATATATATTACATGGTTTATTATATTGTGATTCTATATAATCCTTATATCCAGATAATTGCTCTTTATACTCAGGGGAATCAATACTACTAGTCTTATAATCTATGATATCAAAATGATCATCATATTCTACAAGTAAGTCTATTATTCCATGAAATATAGAACCATCTTTACTAAATCTTATTTCGTGTTCCTTATATATTTTAGCATTCTTTATATCTTTAACTTCATCATGTTTTAAGAAGTCCTTAATATATTCTTTATTAGACTCAGGTATATCCATTGAATTTAGATTGTCATTGTTGAAATCATATATCTCAAAACAATAATGCATAAATGTACCAAAGTCTAATGTCTCTTTAAACTTCTTATCTATTACACTAGATAATTGTTTAGAGAAGTGTTTATTATCTAATATTTTATAATCTATATTATTATTAATAATATTTATTTTTGTGCTTGAGCTATCAATCTTTTCTTTATATGTGCTTTCTAAAGAATCATTATAATCTTTAGTTAGTCCTAATGTAGATAAATCAATATCTACTTGATACTTAGAGTAATAGTTTCTAAGTATAGTGATGATATCCTTAAATGACTTACAGTTAAATATATCATCTGCTATAACTAAACTTGGATCTATTGGTTCTGTTTTATCTTTATAAGAATTAATTAATATAAACTTTTCTCTTGCTCTGGTAATTGCAACATATAATAATCTAATTTTCTCTGATATTTCTTCTTTTAATTCAAAGTTTTCATTTAGATTATATACAAATGTGTTATCTATAATTTCATCATGTGAATATGGAAGCAATATACCATATTTAGAATTATTAGACATGATATATTTAGTATGCTTTTTACCTTTAAATTGTGTTTGTAGATATGGCATATATACATATGGGAATTCCAATCCTTTTGAACCATGTATAGTCATGATTTTAACTGCATTTGCATCAGCATTTTTACCTGGTATTTGGATAGGATTATCAGATTCTATAATAGTATCGAAGTAATCATTTAATTGATATATGTCATACCCAAAATCATTTAATGAACTAGCTTGTTCAACAAAGTATTCTAGTTTAATAGTTCTATCTTTTATATCTCCTACAGTAACTAATTTATTGATAATATCAAATTCATCAATTAGTTTAGTTATTATTTCTTTATTAGATAGACCATCTATCATATTAGATAGTTCTAAACACTTCTTATATAAATCAGTTTCTTTAAAGGTATTATTTCTAAATATATCAAATAAGATATCATCATCTATTTTATATACATATGATCTACCAATAGACATATATGCATGTCTAAATTCATGATTTAGATTATTTTGTTTAATATGTACCAATAAAGATATAAGATTCTTTAGTATAAATACTTCATCATCTTCTTTAATATTTACATCTTTATAGATTGTAGCAGGTATACCTTTATACTCTAATATTTTCTTTAAAGTATCAAAGTTTGTTGATTTATCTACAAGAATAGCAAAGTCTTTATAAGTAGCTTCTCTAGTTATATTCTTTTTATTTTCTTCAACCATGATAGTTTCTTTATTATCAAGTTTCTTCTTTATATCATTAGCTATAATGAATGCTTCTACTTCATCTTTAGTCATCTTAGGGTATTTTTCTTTATCTAAATCATAGTTATATAATTCAAAATTATAGTTATAATCTTTCATTTCATTCTTACTATAATCTCCTTGACCATATTTCATAGCATGTGATGCTTTATAGTTTGCACCACCACATTCATCACTCATGATTATTGAGAATAAATCATTTATATTATTAATAACTTCTTCTCTTGATCTAAAGTTTTTAGTTAAATCAATTTTAAAACCACCATTATTATGGGAATAGTTATCATATTTATTCTTAAATATATATGGATTTGCATTACGGAATCTATAGATAGATTGTTTAACATCTCCTACCATATATACATTATTATTTTGAATATAATTAATAAATGTTTCTTGAATATCATTTGTATCTTGATATTCATCTATCATGATTTCATATGTATTATTTTTTATTTCTTCTCTTACATCAGAATGTTTTTTTACTAATTCAATAGCTTTTAATGCTATATCAGTGAATTCATAGCTATTATGTTCTTCTTTAAACTTAAGAATTCTTTTATCTAATTCTTTAAGAATATTTATTATGACTTTAGTTGGAACTAAAGTTTCTTTATATAGCTTAATGAATTCATTTTCATTATGTAATAATTCATCTTTTATCTTTTTTTCTACATTATCAATTGATACTTTAAGAGGTTTGTATCCTTCATCATACCAACCTTTATTAGCTCTAGCTAATGGAGTAGATAAGGATTCTAATAATTCATCAAATGTAGTAGAGTTTTTAATATTTTCAATTCTTATATAATTAGTTTCCTTAGCTGTATCCTTTAATGTTAATTCTAATAATTCATCATATAAAGGAAATAGTTTTTCTATTCTATTAAATATATCATTAGAATATTCATCCATTAAAGATTGAATATATTTATCACTAAAATGTTTATCTATATATTCATTTAAATATGTATCTCTATCAATTATATTTAATAAAGTATTATACATGCTAACAATTGATTCTTTTAAGTCTTTATCATTTTTATAACAATAATTTGTTAATAATTGTTTGAATTCTTCATCATCTTTATCATAATATTCATTGAATATATCATCGATAATTTTATTTAATTCAGCTTTTACTATATTTGCATCAATAATACCAAAGTCCTTAGGTATATTAAGTAAATAGTTATACTTTTTAACTATTGAATTAGCAAATGAATCGAATGTAGTTATATATGCTGAATCTACTAGATCTAATTGGTCTTTAACAGCATCATTTTCTAATATTATCTTTCTTATTCTTTCTTTCATTTCTGCTGCAGCATTTTTAGTGAAGGTTAAGATGATAAGCTTGTCTACAGTAGTTTTAGTTGATACAAGTCTTAGAACTCTTTCTTTTAATACGAAAGTTTTACCTGACCCAGCACCAGCAGAGACTAGTATATTTGAACCATCTGTTTCAATAGCAGCTTTTTGTTCTTTTGTAGGACTACTCATTATCATCACCATCCTTTGCTTCATATATACTTTGATAGTTTATATCAGAGTTTCTTCTATAACATATATCACGATATTTACAGTAATCGCATCCATCAACTTTTTGATATATGTTTATAGGTTTTATTTCAAAGTTTCCTTCAGCAGTATTATTAATACAATCTTCAATTAGTTTCTTTACTGTATTGTATAATTCTTGTTCTTCATCATATGTAATCATTTTCTTAGAACTCCAGTTACCATCTGCTTTCTTCTTTAAACTCTTAATAACTAATGAGTCTTCATATGTTGAATCAAATTGTTTGATTTTACTTTCATCATCTAATGTTAAACCATCTAATCTTAAAGATGATAATCTATATTCATCTATATCTTTTTTTAATATATCTTTATAAGATATAAATCCAGGTAATATATGTTGTAAATACATTCCTGCTACAGCATTATCTTTATCTAGATTCTTAAGTAGAAATAAATATATAGGTAATTGTATATCTATACCAAATTTAAATAATTTTGAATCTATTTTATCTGAGTTACCAGTCTTATAATCGATTATCATATAATCTTTGTTAATAATTAATAATTTATCAACAATACCTTTTACGATAGTATCAACTGATACATTTAAATCTAAATCTTTAGTATTCTTTTTTATTTCTTCCTCATGTAATTCTTTACTCATATCATGAGTAGAGTAACTATATTGTTTTCTAATACATTCAATTATAAAGTGAATTTCTTTTCTTAAGTGTTCAATAAAGAATTTATCACCTTTAGTAAATGTCATGTCATCTTTATGTTCTTCCAAATATTTATCATATTCGTTATCTATATCTTTTGAAGGATTATTTATACATACTTCTAATACACCATGGAATAATGAACCAACAAAAGTATCTATTGTTTGTTCAAATGTATCTAGTTTATAGAAATAATCTAAATAGAATTTAAAAGGACATTTATAGTATTTAGAAATATTAGAATAATTAAATGTATGTTTACCATCTTCTAGTATTTCTTTAATCTTATTCTTATTTAATGGAGTTAATCTATTATCATATGTAACATATGGTATATCATAGTTTGAATTAAGTACTGAAAGTGTCTCATCCTTTTCATTAAACTTAATTAAATTATCTATTTTAGATGCATATAAGTATTTATTATAATCATCTGAATATGTAGAATATGATGTATTACTTACTTCTTTAATTAATTTATTACCATCTATTAATGAAGATGGGAAATAAGTATTAGTAGATGAATGTAATTTATAAGTAATAAATAAATTATTATCATCTATATTACCAATAGCTTGTAATAAAGTTTCTTTATTATTTTTATTAGTCTCGATAGTAGTTTCCATTAATCTTGTTTTAATACTATCATTTATATAATCTTCATCCTTTTTAATACTTGGACAACTGTTTAAATTGAAACCTATTAAGAATACATATTCATCATCCAAGAAAACATTGTTAGTTATACTTGTAGTAGTAACTTCTTGATTAAAATGATTAATAGGTATAGTTTTCCTCATCATTTCTTCCATGATTAAGTCTTTTATTTCAACATAATTATCAGTCCAATAATAAGTATTAACTAAATTAAATAAAGAATTATATATACTCATATTATATGTATTATTTTCAATATCAAACTTCTTAGATATTTTAAACAATAATTTGTCTATATCATTATCTAAATTATCAATAAAGTATCTACCTATATGTGTGTCGTATAGATTAGTTTCAGATTTAATATAATAAGGAATATTAAATTGTTTAAATATTCTATGCATAGTAAAGAAATATTCATTACTATAATTAGCTATATATATTTTATTAAGAGGAATTCCCTTAGTAATTAATTTAGATATTTTTTCCGCAACAAAGAATACTTCATCTTCCATATTGTTGAATTCTATTACTTTATGAACATTATTTTTTTGATCTTTATTAATTCTTTCAACTTCAATATATTTAGAAGCTAACTCCAATAAATAATTATTAAATTTATTAATAAAATCAAAACCATATACATATAGTTTTTGTTTAGATTTTAATAATTCTTTAAATAAGATATCTTTTTCTAACAAACCATTAGTATTAAGATCATCTTTAATAGATAATATAGTATTTAATTTATCACTTTCATAGTGTTCATCTTCTAAGTAATAAGTATTATTAATAAAGTCTTTTGCTACAGCATAGTTAACTTTATAATTATTCATTACATAGTAGATAGCTTCATTTGTATAACTATATAATAAACCATTTTTTAGTTCATTAAATGTTAATAATTTAATATTTATTAACAATTTATTTTCATCAATATAATCTAATACTTTATTTTTTAAATCATTAGGTATAATAAGTATTGAGTTATCAACTAAATTATTTAAAAAGTCCATGATTATCACCTATAGATATTATATCATTAAAAAAAGTTAAGTATCTACTTAACTTTCTCGAATTCAGTTATTTTATCATATGCTCCAAGGTCATATGCTTTATAACCCATTTTAGTTAAACTATCATATGCAGTTTTACTTCTGTTTCCAGATTTACAATATACAATTATGGTTTTAGATTTATCAAATATGTTTTCTTCTATTTCATCTACTGGAATATTTAAAGCATCTTTTAAATGACCTTCGTTATATTCTTCTGGTGTTCTTACATCTACTATTATATAATTGTTTTCTTTGATTATATCTTGTATGTTGTTCATTTTTTTACATCCTCCAACTATTAATATAGATAATAGAATAGGTATTATTAATAAATATTTCTTCATATTATTCTCCTATTGGTTTTTCATCATAAGATGAAGTTAAACCAAAATATTCTTCCATGGTAATCCAATCACCATTATTGTATAGTTTTTCTGCTAGGTCTTCACCAACATATCTAAAGTGCCATGATTCATACATATATCCTGTTTGAGCAACTTTATCTGATCCTTTAGGATATCTTAAAATAAATCCATATTTATAAGCATTTTCAGATAACCATTTAGCTTCTTTAGTATTATCAAAACCATTATCAATACAAGATTTACCAGTAGCACATACGTCAAATGCTAAACCTGATTGATGTTCTGAATAACCAGGTCTTGCTGAATATGTATCAGCTTCTTTCTGCCCATCTCTTGAAACATATCTATTATAAATACTTTCTTGAGTAGAGTATGATCTAAATCCCGATTGAGCCCACATATTATTATTTACTTCTTTTTGAGCATCAGCAAACATTTTATTTGCAGCTGTTTCTACTTCAGCTTTTAGTTTTCCAGGATTATATGATTTAGGTAATGAATATGTTTTATTAGCTATTAAATAACCATCTACATAATATAATCCATCTATCTTTTTTACTTCATATCCTTTAGGTGTAGTACCAAGTGTTTCTCCACCAGCAGGAGTAGTTAATCTTTCATAGTTAGATTTCTTTGTAGTAGTAGATTCTTTAGTAGGTTCTACTGTAGTTGTTGTACTAGTTGTAGTAGTTGTTGTATTATCAGGAGTACTTTCATTTGATATAAATGTAAGTGCTATTAATCTTATAACAAATAGTATTAAGAATAATACTGCAGCTACAACTAATCCATATATGTAATGTTTCTTACCTTTTCTTCTATTTTCCTTAGCAACAAATATTACTAAATATATAAGTGGTATAAGTGCACATAAAATATTTAATATTAATTCCATATAATCACCTCAAATTAACTTTCTTAAATGTTTCTCCTATACTATCATTTATTTGAATAGCATTTTTAAATGGAACATTTATTTTATCTCTATTAATAATAATTAAATTATCTCCATCAAAATAATTGATAAGGTAAGCAGCAGGATAAACAGTTAAAGATGTTCCTCCAATAATAAGAGTTTTACAAGAACTTATTAATTTTTCTGCTTCTTCAAATACATCATTATCTAATGGTTCTTCATATAAAACCACATCAGGTTTTATTGTACCACCACATGTGCATGTAGGTATTTCTTGACCTATAATTTCATCTAATGAGTATTCTTTATTACACAACATACAATGGTTTTTATAGATAGTTCCATGTAAGTTATATACTTTCTTGGATCCAGCCATTTCATGTAATCCATCAATATTTTGAGTTATTATTCCTTTTAATTTACCTTTATCTTCTAATTCTTTTAAGAAGATATGTGTATAGTTTGGTTTTATATCTGTATTAACTAGTTTATCAAAATAAAATTTATAGAATTCTTTTTTATGAGAAAGAAAAAATGAATGAGATAATATAGTCTCGGGTGGATAATCATATTTCATATTATATAATCCATCTTGTGATCTAAAATCAGGTATACCAGATTCAGTAGATACACCAGCTCCTCCAAAGAATACAATATTATCTGATTCATTTATGATTTTATTTAATTCTTCTATCATTATTTATTAGATTTAATTGTGTTATAAATAATAACAACAATACCTATAAATTCAACTACTAGAGAAGCTATAACTAAACAATCTACTGTTTTCTTAGCTATATCAGTAGCAGAAGATAAATAAGTAGTAACAATTAATAATAATAAACCAATTATTACAGTAAATAATCCTAGGTTAATTCTTTTTTCTGCTTTTTGTACTAATTCTTTTTTAGCTTGAAGATCTATTTCATTTGTTTTTACTTCTTCAACTTTAGGTACTTCTTTAACAGGTTCTTCTTTTACTTCTTCTTTTTCTTCAATAACTGGAGTTTCAATAACTTCAGGTTCTTCTATAGTAACAGGAGCAATAACTACATCTGTTTCATCAGTAACAACTTTTTCAACAACTTCCTTTTTTGATTCGTTTTGTTTCTTAGGTGCATTTTGTTTTTTAGGTGCATTCTTTTTAACAGCGTTTTTAGGTTTGTTTGTTGATTTATTTGTTGTTTTTTTCTTTTGATTATTAGTATTTACTTTCTTAGTTGTATTACTCTTTTTAGCAGTACTATTTTTCTTAGTTGTAGTAGTTTTTACTTCCTTTTCATTTTTCTTTGTATTGTTTTTCTTTTTAGTTGTTGCCATTTTCTATTCACCTCTAATAAACATTATAATATAAATCAAAAATAATATCTATTTATATTTAAATTTATTATAATAAAAATAGGTGATTTGAATGAAGAAATTAGATATTATATATGAAGATAAAAATATGATAGTCATAAATAAACCTGCTAATTATCTTACAATTGGTACAGATAAAGATAAAATACATTGTCTATATCATGAGGTAAGAGAGTATTTATATAAGAAAAATCAAAAAGTGTTTATTGTACATAGATTAGATAGAGATACTTCAGGAGTAATAGTATTTGCTAAAAATGAAAAGCTAAAAAGACAGTTACAAGATAACTGGGATAAATATACTAGAGAGTATAAAGTAGTAGTACATGGTAAAGTAAAAGAAGACAAGAAAAGAATAGTTGAATATTTAAAAGAAAATAAAGAACACTTTGTATATGCTACAAATAAGAATGAAGGCAAGATAGCTATAACAAATTATAAAGTTATAAAAAGATTTGCTAAAGCTTCATATTTAGATGTATCTATAGAAACAGGAAGAAAAAATCAAATAAGAATAGCTTTAGCTAATCTAGGTAATCCTATAATAGGTGATAAGAAATATGGATTAAGAGATAAATCTCCTAAAATGTATTTACATGCTTATAGATTAGTTATAGATGGTAAAGAGTATATAGCTAAATTACCTCAATATTTTAAAACTTATGAATAATAAAACTACACTTACGTGTAGTTTTTATAATAATTCGTCTTTGTTGTCGTCTTCCTTATATTCTAATATGTCTCCAGGTTGGCATTTTAATACTTTGCAAATACCTTCAAGTGTTGAAAATCTAATAGCCTTGATCTTACCTGTTTTGATATTAGACATATTAGCAGGTGTTATTCCAACGTTTTCTGCTAATTGATTTAAAGACATCTTTTTATCTAACATTATATGATCTAATTTTAGAACTATTCCCATTATCTCACTTCCTCGTTTTTGTATATTATATTATAGCATAATTTTATTGTTATTCAATGCTATTTGTTATAATTTTCGTAATAATCTCTTTCAGATAGTACATCAAGCAAGTTATTTAGTACATCATCATTAGTTTCATCATACACAGTATCTATCTTATATATAAGTTCATTTAAACTTTTACAAGATAAGTAATCTATATTATATTGATTTAATATTTCTATTTGTTCTTGAGATAGCATTAAACCATTAGGAAGAGTTTTCATCATTGTGTATTCTGGGTTGATATCTATATCTACTTTTATATTATCCATGATTAATTAATGTTGAAACATCAAAAGAATTTAAGAAGTAATATCCTCCATATACTACAATACCAAATATTAATAGTATAAATAATACAGGAAGAAAATCCTTAATTGATATTTTATGTTCTTTCTTAGGTTTTTCTACTTTAATAACAGGTTGAATAGGTACTTCATTAGTGTTAACTAATTCTTCATCTATATCATAATAGTGCTCACCATGTATAGATATTTCTATATCTTCAATCTTTTTATCAAAGTCCTCGACAAAATTATTGTTAGCGTCGAATAGTTTTATTGTATTTTCATTTGTGTACATTTTATCAACTCTATCCTATTTAGAATAATAGCATAATATCGAATTAAAAACAATCTATAATATTTACTAAAGGCCCTATCTTATGGTAAAATGATTAAGAATAAGGAGGCTATTAGATGAAACAAGTTATAGAAGATTTCATTATGACTTTATCAACTAGGATTAATTTATTGAATCGCTCTAATGATATACTTGATTCATCTAGAGTTGACGAAATTGAAAATATTATAGATAGATATGGAGTATTAGATACTTCTAGATATAATGAAAAAGATATAGATTATATTGCTGATATAGTAGGTATACCACCTAATGATAAGATTAGATCTGACTATCCTACATTAGATGGAATAATAGAATCATTTATAGATGAATATAATGTAGCAAGAGAAACTCATTTAAATAATAGAGATAATGAAGTTGCTAGATATAATAAATATATTGATTTATTATCTAAGGATACATTAGATGAAGCATTCGGTGATTATGATGAACTAGAAAATCTAATGAATGAATTAGGAGTTATGATATCTGACAAATGGAAGATACTTGCTTATATTAATCAAAAAAATGTAGATATTAATGCTGCTGAATTAGAATTAGTTAATTTAAATAGTAAGCTAGTTGTTTATAATAACTTATATTTAGATAATGAATCTTTAAATAATGATATTAATAACTATATTAATGATATAAATATTGATATAGATATGATACCTAATATAGCTAAAAAGATAGCAGATAATAAATATAATGTTGATAAAACAAGAAATGCATTAGCAACAATTATATTAAATGAATTATATAAACAATTAAAAGAAGATAATTCAGAAAGTACTCATTTAATGATTAATAATACATTACAATACTTAGATTTATATGATGAACAAATAATTAATCCTTGTAAATCAATAGTATTAAAGTATGAAGATATCTTAAATGAAGAAATAAATAAAGGTAATAATATAAATGATTATATGAATATATCTATAAATGATATAGAAAATTCAACAAATGATCATGATAAGGCTGTAACCTTAAAAGAATTACCTATAATTAAAAGAATAAAAGAAACATTAGACAATATGAGTACTATTGATCCTCAAAGTGATGAATATATATCTTATATTAAATTATTAGGAGAATTAAAAGAAGCATATAGTCAAATACAATAGAAAGAAGAATAAATATGGATAAGGGGAAACAATTGTTATTAGATATAATAGCAGCTACAGAAATACCTGAAGCTACTAAAGTAATAATAAATGATATTGATATATCTGATTTAATCAATAAGATTAAAGAAGATAAATATTATTTAGGTAATCTAAGCAATGATTTTATAAGTGAAATAATAAAACGAAATAAATATCAAACACATATAATATTTAATAAAAAGATTTATCAATTAAGAGATTTATATTTAGGAAAACTACAATATAATCTAAATATTAATGATAAAGAAGACCATAAAAAGACAATTGATACTTTCCTTATTCTTTTAAAGAAACTTTCTAATGTAGACGATTTAACTAATAATTTAGGTGATAGATTAAATAATCTATCTGCTGCTATTAAATATAATGAAATAATAAATGATGAAGAAGTAATAGAATATATTACTAAGGCTTATGCTCCTTCTTCATTTGATAGTAATATGTATACTATTATGCAATATGTTACTAGACATAACTATAATATTTTGAATCATAAGACTCTAGAAGATACATTAAGTGCAACAAGTGAATTAAGACTAACTGATATATCAGATGATCTTAAGAAAATATTTAAAAAGCTTAATATTGAATATGATGAATTACCAGTAGATTATAAACTACTTATTAAGAATACAAGTGAAGAACAAATAACTGAGACATATAACTTTATTAAACGTAATAAAGTAGAAGACTATGGAATATTACATTTAATTGATAAAGATAATGTTAAAGCTAAATTAGCTATAGTATTATTTTCTAATATTGAATGTATTAAAAATGTTGTTGAAACATTTAGAGATAATAATAATGATCTTGATGTTAATTCAATAAAGAAATTAGTTAATTATATATTCCCAGTCTTAATATCTAAGAGTAATACTATTTGTACACCTTTATATTATAATTATATGTTTAATGTAGAGGTATTTAAAAAATATGAAATAAATACTATTAACTTATTGAATAAATGTCCTTTATTATTTGTTGTAAGAAATGAAATAATAGAGAGTTTCTTAAGTGTATTTGGTAGATATAAAGCTGATAAGAAGAAAGTTATTAACAAATTATATAAAATGTTAGTTATTAATCCTAGATTAGTTATTGAAAACTTAGATGTTATTAATAAATATTTTGATATAAATGAATATTTAAAAGGTGATAATTATCACTTATTAAAGGTTCCTAATCTTGATAAGAAGATTAATTATATTATTAATAAATATAATAAGAAATCAATTGATGCTGTAACTAAATTACTTATTAAGGAAATATATGATAATCAAGAAAAGAATTTATGGGGTGATATAAATGCTTAATTATTTATTAGATTTACAATTTTCACCTGAACAAATTCATGATATAAATGAAAAGCTAGAAGATAATATACTTGTATCACTTGAAATATCAAAGAATATAGTAGTAGATACACTTAATTATTATAAAGAAATAGGAATAAAAGATTTATATAATTTAATAATAAATAGACCTGATTTAGTATTAATCAAAAGAGAAGATATAGAAAAGACTATATCTAAAGTGACTAATAAACTATTTGTTAATCTAGTTAATAATGATATAGAAGATTTGATATTATTTGGTATTTAATATGAAGAAATATTTATTATTACTACTATTAATAATACCTATAAATATATATGCTTTAGAGTTAAATTCTAAGGCATATATTTTATATGATGAAAATACTAATAAGGTCATATTAGAACATAATTCTAATGAAAAAAGAAGTATAGCATCATTAACTAAGATGATGTCTACTATTGTAGCTATTGAAAATAATCCTGACTTAACTAAAAAGGTTACAATTACTCAAGAGATGTTAAATACTGTTCCATGGGATGCAGCAGTTATTAAGCTAAAAGCTGGGGATGTATTAACCATGGAAGATTTAATCTATGCAACACTTTTACCAAGTGGAGCAGATGCAGTTAATTCTCTAGCAATTGCTACAGCTGGTGATTTACCTTCATTTGTTAAATTAATGAATGATAAAGCTAAAGAATTAGGAATGAATAATACTAGTTTTGAAAATCCTATAGGAATGGATCATGAAAACAATTATTCTACAGCATCTGATTTATATATATTATTAAAGTATGTATTACAAAATAATACATTTAAAAAGATGTTTGAAACAAAAGATTATACTATGTCTAATGGTATGCAAGTATCAGCTACTGCCAAGACGTTTGGTGATCAAATAAATATAGATACTTCAAGAATAATAGGAGATAAGACAGGTTTTACTGATCCTGCTGAATTCTGTTTAGCTTTTGAATTTGTATCACATGATCACTTATTCTATGCAGTTTTACTAGGTGCACCTGTTGAAAACTTTACTGATTTCAAACATTTAAGAGATGCAGTTAGTATAATTAATTACTTAGATAATGAATTTGATTACTATACTTTAGTAAAGAATAATACATTATATAAAAATATTAAAGTAGTAGATTCTACTATAGATAATTATTCTATATATAATGATAAGGATTTAATACTATTATTAAATAACTATGATCAATCTAAAATAAGAATAGAAGATAATCTTCCTTTAGAAATATCATATAGAAATAATAAAGATGAAGTAATAGGTTATATTAAATACTACTATGAAGATGATTTAATATATGAACGAACAGTTACATTAGATGAGGTTATTAAACCAAATCTTAAGAATTGGATAAAAATTCATATATTTGAATTAGTTGTATTAGTTATAATATTCATTTTATTATTAATAATAATTACTTATTGGATTAAAAGGAAAAAGTAATTATTGAAAAAAACAATATAATTTGATAAATTAATTATATTGTTATTTGGTCTGTTGGTGAAGTGGTTTAACACATAGCCCTCTCAAGGCTACATTCATGGGTCCGAATCCCATACAGATCACCATTTGATTTTAACTACCTTAGGGTAGTTTTTTTATTTGCCAAAAAGTATTAATGTGTGTATAATATCAAAACTAGCAAAAAAGAAGTATTATTATATCGAAAAAGAATAATAACTAATCGATAAATAAGAAAAAGGTGGTTAAAATGAAGTATAGATACAATAAGGTTAATGGCGAAACAATCAAAGTTATAAAAACAAGAAAGAAAAGTGATGGAGTACAAGATACTAATGCATTAGATCCTAAATTTACTATTTATAAAGCTATAGGCTTTGATTTCTTAAAAGATTATGAAATACCATTTGTTGCTGGAGACAAATCAGAAGAAGTTAAAAATATGTTTAAATACATGAAAAAAGATAGTGTTTATTTATATGAAAAATTAATTCATGATTTAATGGTTAAGATAGTAGAAGCTAAATCAATCAAAGACTTACATATATTAAATAATATGTTTTTAGATGGATATACTGAATATAGAAGAGTATTTGGTAAACATGTTAAGAGTGATCAATCTAAGATTGGGAGAATTAGAGAATTCGGACGTGAACATCCAGATCAATTATCATCTACAATTTTTAGAGAAGCATGTAAATCATTTATTTATAGTTTTGTTGAATCATTATCTGAATATGAAATTATGGGATTAAAAGCAGAAATAAATACAAATGAAGATATATTAAGAACTGTTATATTAGATGGAGTATCATTTTCTACTCTTGAAGATGTTGAATTAAAGAAATTCTTAAAGAATTTATTAGTTAAAAAGATTTCTGGTAAATTAGATCCTAGAACTAAATCACATTTATGCTTTGACTGTCCAGTTCATATGATGGATTGTCCAAAAATGGTTGATAAAGAAAAAAAGAGCATAGATATGTATCCTTTTATAACTGATGGTGTACAAGAAACACACACTGAAGTTATTAAAGGTGATGATATAGTTAAAGAAGATGTTACTGTAGAAGTATCAGATTTACTACTAGTTACAGGCTGTAAAAAATTCTTTGCAGCTAGAGCAGAAAAAGCTAAAAAAAGAGGAATGTAATAAATTCCTTTTTTTAGTTTACAAACAAACAAATATTTGCTACAATACTAACGAGCGAAAGCTCCTTGCTTATACTTTAATATAAGCCGAATAGACCACAAGGAGGTGTAAGAATGAACAAATATGAAATGATGTTCATAGTTAAAGCTAATGCAGACGAAAAAGCTGTAGCTAATACTGCAAAATCTTTAAAGGAAGTTATTACTTCAATGAAGGGTAAAATAACTGATGAAAAAGATTTAGGAAGTAAAGAATTAGCATATCCTATTAAGAAGGAAAATGTTGGTTTCTACTTTGTAGTTGATTTCGAAGCTACTGCTGACATTGTTGCTGAACTAGATCGTAAAGCTAGAATTGACGAATCTGTATTAAGACATTTAATTATCAGATTAGATGAGGAGTAATTTATGAATAATGTTAGTTTAATTGGAAGATTAACTCAAGATCCAGAATTAAGAACTACAGGATCAGGAACTTCAACTTGCTCTTTTACTGTTGCTGTTGATGGTAGACCACAAAATGGTGAACCTCATACAGACTTTATTAGATGTGTTGCATGGAATGTTCAAGCTGAAAATTTATGCAAATATCAACATAAAGGATCTCAAATTGGAGTAACTGGACATATTCAAACTGGACAATATACTGCACAAGATGGAACTACAAGATATACTACTGATGTAGTAGCTGAAAGAATTACATTCTTAGGTTCTAAAGGTGACAGTACAAATACAAATTATGAAGTAAGTAATAATTCACCAGTTGAAACTGCTGATCTATCTGAAGATCCATATGCTAATATGGGTGAAGAAACAGTTTTGTCTGATGATGATTTACCATTCTAGAAAGGAAATATAAAATGGCTGAATTTTTTAGAAAGAAAAAGAAAGTTTGCCAAATGTGTGCTGGTAAAGATGTAGACTACAAAGATGTTAATGTAGTTACTAAATATATTAATGAAAAAGGTAAAATAATGCCTAGAAGAATGACTGGAGCTTGCTCTAGACATCAAAGACATATAGCTAATCAAATTAAAAGAGCTAGATTCATGGCTTTAATACCTGAAGTTAAGTAATTAAGACACTGTTAAGTGTCTTTTTTTTATGTCTAGTTTGTTGTTAATTAATAATTAACATGTTATTTTTAATATGGTGATAATATGAAGAAATATATGTTATTAATAGCTTTAATATTATTTTCTCCTGCAGTATATGCAGCAGGTTATGGTATTAATATCGATTCAGATGGAAATATAAAGGTTTTAGATCCTGCTAGTACATGGAATAATGAAATAATTGTAGATGACTATAATGATATATTGTCATATGATAATGATGTGTTAACCATTAAAGAGAATGCTCAAATCGGCGAAATCACTATAGCGAGATCTACCACTATTACATCAAATAATAAGGAAGTTACTATTAAAGGTCAAATTAATAAAAAATATGGCATTGATTCAAATGTTGAAATAGTATTTGATAAGGTTGTACTTTCTGAAGATACTGGAATAAGTCAAATTTATAATTTTGAAACTACTATAAAAGACTCTATTATAAGAAATGTTCAAAGTATATCTTCATATACTGGGCCATTAAATATTATTAACAGTACTGTGTATTGTCCTAGAATTGTATCTAGGGGAGATATGACTATTAAGAATTCAAGAATATATGGTACATCAAATGGAATAATAAAGGTTGAAGGTAATTCCGATACAATGAGAATCATTGATTCTGAAGTTGAAGCTTGGAATATTTATACTAACGGAAGCAATGAGCATTTTGAATTTACTAATAGTAAAATTCATCCGGCAGAAGGTAGCGATGAGTTAAATATAACACATTATATGTCTACTACTTATTCGATTATAGTCAAAAATTGCGACATAGTAGCATCAAAATTTGGTGATTCATCTCCTAATAAAATGGTAATTGAAGATAGTAGTATAGTAACAAAAAGATTAGAGTTGTCATCTTATACTGAAATTACAAATTCATATATTCAGGGTACCGAATACAGTCAAAGTACATCTTCATCGGACGAATATCCAAATCCTAATACTATAGTGAATAATTCAACTATCATTCTAAATGGAGTGTTTAATAAGAATTCTAATACTCTTCTTGGGAAGCATTGGACACTTAATAACTCCCGTTTTACTGCATCTGGCTATAATATTTATATGTATAGTTATGGGGACGATAAAATGTGTTTGGATATTAATGATAGTTACTTTAGTTTGGAAGGAAGACTTGTAACTTCTGGCAATATAAATGTGAAAAATTCATATTTTCTAGTGAATAATACATATGATGATACAGGAGCGTTTGAATGCTTTGATTTGTATTATGATGATTCAGTATATCCTTTAGATATAAATAATAGAAAAGTTTTACTAGATGAACCATATAATGAATATGGTGAGCGAAAATTGATATATGAAGATGGCACAATTGCTTCATCTATTAAGATTGTATACAGAGTAAAAATAGTATTAAAGGTAGCAAATGGTACATGGGCTGATGGTACTACTGAAGATAAAATAATATATAAAGATGTATGGGATAAATTATCTTCAAGTGATATACCTACAGGTATGATAAGTGAAAACGGTGTAGATGGTTATTGGTCTGATGAAATATCATTAGATGATTATCTAAAAGGCGACTTAGAATATACTTATACTTTTAAAGAAGTAAAAGGAGTAGAAGAAAATCCTGTAACAGGGGTATTTAAATATTCATTTATAATCTTATTTATTGCAGGATCTTTAATATATCTTTATAAGATGATTAAGAATAAAAGTTTATTTAAATTAAATTAAGATGCTTTATAGCATCTTTTTTTGACTAAAATATTAACTAATGTTAATATAGTACGCAATCACGGGGGAATATTTATGTTTAATGATGATTTAAATAAAGGAATGTTAACTGAAAAAGAAACAAAAGAAATAGATGACATTAGCATGGCTATGGATGACTATGATTATATAAGAGGAATGTCTAAATGTTTTATTCCATTTGGTATTACAACAGGTATTGGTTGTGTTGTAGGCGGATCAAGTGAACAAGAAATTTTAAAAATAGGTATAACAAGTTTAATTGTAGGATTATTATCTATAGGTGGATATTTTTATTCAAATAAAAAGTATAAAGTATTATCTGCAAAACATTCTGTTTATAAACAACAATTAATAGATAAATATGGTAAAGAACTTGTTAAAACACCATTTATATAATAAAGATACTAAAAGTATCTTTTTTATTTTAATGACAAATAATATTTGATATAATATAAACGAGACAAAAGGAGGATAAAGGAATGGAAGTAATTTTACTCCAAGATGTAAAAAAACAAGGTAAGAAAGATGAAGTTATTAATGTATCAGATGGATACGCAAATAATTTCTTAATAGCTAAAGGATTAGCAGTACCTTATAATGAAAAAAATAAGAATCAATTAGAAGGTTCTATAAAAAGAAGACAAGAAGCAGAAGAGCAATTAATTGCTGATATGACTGCTTTAAAGAAAAAAATAGAAACAGTTAAATTAAAATTTACTGTTAAAAAGAGTAATGATGGTAGAATGTTTGGTTCTATCTCAACTAAACAAATAAGTGAAGAATTAAAGAAGAAAGGATTCGATATTGATAAGAAGATTATTTCATGTGATCATCAAATAGAATCACTTGGTAATCATATAGTAGATATTGAATTACATAAGAAGGTTATAGCTAAATTAAATATAACAGTTGAATAGGGAGGTTTTAACATGAACAATCAAGATCCAAGAAACTTAGAAGCAGAAATGAACGTTTTAGGTTGTGCATATTTATCACAAAATGCTTTAGATAAAGTTTGTGATGATCTTACAGAAGAAATGTTCTATGATAAAAAGAACCAAGTTATATTTAAAGCTATGAAAAGTATAAGAAGTAGAAATGATAATCTAGATTCTACTATCTTAAAAAATGAAATAGAAAAAACAACACCTATTAATTCAGTGGGTGGTGTTGAATATTTATCAGAAGTAATAGACTCAGTATTATCTTCTGCTAATGTTGAAACATATATAGATATAGTTAAAGATAAATATGTTAGAAGAAAATTAATTGAAACATGTAATAAGATTACTAAAACAGCTGTAGATGAAAATAATAATCAAAATGAATTAATTGAAACAGCTGAAAAAGAAATATTTGCTGTAGCAAAACAAAGAAAATCTAGTGAGTTTAAATCTTCAGAAGAAGTTGTTAAAAGTGCTAGAAAACAACTAGAAGAAAGAAGTCAAAACGGAAGTGAAATCACTGGTATTTCAACAGGCTTTGTAGATTTCGATAGATTAACATCAGGACTTCATCCAAATGAATTAATTATCATTGGTGCTCGTCCTGCCATGGGTAAAACAGCATTTGCTTTAAATATTGGTGTTAATGCTGCTATGTCTAGTGGTAAAGATGTATGTATATTCAACCTAGAAATGAGTGCAGAGCAATTGATGATGAGAATGATTTCATCTCAAGGTGCTGTTGATGGAAATAAATTAAAGACAGGTCGTCTTAACAATGATGATTGGAAAAGAGTTAATGAAGCTATGTCTAACTTAGCTGAAGCTCCAATCTACATTGAAGATAACTTAGGTATAACAGTTGGTGAATTAAGAGCTAAGTGTAGAAGATTAGCTGAAAAGGGTAACCTTGGTTTAGTTATAATCGATTACTTACAATTATTATCAACAGGTACAAACTATGGTTCAAATAGACAACAAGAAATTTCTGATATCTCAAGAGGATTAAAGACTATGGCTATGGAATTAGGTGTTCCAGTTATAGCATTAGCCCAATTATCTCGTTCACTTGAAGGAAGAGAAGATAAAAGACCTATGTTATCAGATTTAAGAGAGTCTGGTTCAATTGAACAAGATGCCGACATCGTTGCATTCTTATACAGAGATGATTATTACAAGAAGAAGAGTGAAGGAGAAAAAGAAAATCCAATATCTCTTGTTGAATTAATTGTAGCTAAGCATAGATCTGGTTCAACTGGAACTATTCTTCTACAATTTGAAAAGAATATTTCAGATTTTAGAACATCAGTTCAACATCCTGAAAATAAAGAATAATTAGGAAGTGTATTAATGAAAAGTAAAATAATAGGAACGATAATTACATTATTTGTAGGTGCTTTATTATTTTTTGTTGTATTAGGTACTAATAATTTTGATAATCCTAATGAAGTATTCCAAGTTTATTTAAATGGAAAGAAGATAGGATTAATTAAATCAGAAGATAGTTTATTAGAGTTAATAGATAAAGAACAAAGTAGTATTAAAGAAGCATTTAATGTAGATAAAGTATATCCACCTAATGGTTTAGTCATTGAAAAAGTATATACTTACAGTGATAAATTGAATGATACTCAAGAAATATATGATGAGATTAAGAATTCAGAACCTTTTACAGTTAAAGGTTATACTGTAACAATAACTTATAACTCAACTAAAAAAGCTGTTGATGAAGGTAGTGATTTACCTGAAGTTGAAGATGATAGAGCTCCTTTAAAGATTTATTTATTAAATCCTGATTTAATTAAACAATCTTTAAGAG
Organism: uncultured bacterium; assembly: GCA_946643435.1. Classification (GTDB taxonomy): domain Bacteria; phylum Bacillota_I; class Bacilli_A; order RF39; family UBA660; genus UBA6985. The sequence goes on along the minus strand of CAMPCD010000001.1, from coordinate 87,223 downwards.
AAGTAGCTTCTACATTTATAGGTGAAGATGAATTAAAAAGTTATGAAAATGGAACTCAAGTAGAAATTGGTGATACAGGAGAAAAGATTACATCAGTTTATTTTGATGAAACAATCACAATTAAAGAATCATTAATATCCACTGAGCAAAAAATATTTACTGATGAAAAAGAATTAACTAAGTATTTATTATATGGTACTCTTGATGAACAGGAAAAATATACTGTTAAAGAGGGAGAAGACTTATACAAGATAGCTGAAGATCATAAGTTAAATATTGAAGAATTATTAATAGTTAATCCTAAATATCCTAGTGGTAGTGCATTATTATCACCAGGAGAAGAATTAAATGTTGGATTAATTAATCCTTTAGTATCGATAACTTATAATAAAGTTGAAGTAGCTGATGTAGAAGTTCCATATAAGACTGAAATAGTTAAGAATGATAATAAATATATAGATTTCCGTGAAATAACTACACATGGTGCAAATGGTATCAACAGAGTTACACAAGATGTTAAATATATTAATGGTGAAGTAGCAAGCTTAAAAATCACTCATTCAGAAGTAGTTAAAGATCCTGTTACTGAAATAGTTACTAAAGGTACTAAGAGTATGGGTTCATATATTAGTTATAACAGTCAAGACTTTGCTACTGGTGATTATAGTTGGCCTACATTATCTCCATTCAAGATTACATCAAGATTTGCATATCGTTGGGGTGAATTCCACAGAGGTATAGATATCTCTGGACCAGGATATGGTTCACCAATATTTGCAGTAGCAGATGGTGTAGTATTTAAGTCAGGATGGGGAACAAGAGAAGGTTACTATGTAACTATTAAACATGGTGAAGATTTATATACACAATATATGCATTTAACTAAAATATTAGTGTCTACAGGACAACATGTATCTAGAGAACAAAAAATAGGAACAATGGGTTTAACTGGTGCTGGTGTTACAGGTGTTCACTTACACCTTGGTGTATGGGTTGGTACTCAACCATATTATCCTGGATCAACAGTATTAGATCCATGTAAGAGCTTATTCAGATGTTAATTACAGTATTAGCATCAGGTTCTAAAGGTAATATTACTTTAATACAAGTTAAAGATAAAAACATATTAATAGATTTAGGGATGAACTATAAGTATTTAGTTGAGTCCCTTTCTTTATATAATTTAGAACCTAAAGATATAACTCATATACTTATTACCCATGGCCATAAAGACCACGTTGGTGCTTTAGATACATTTATTAAAAAGAATAATCCAATCATATATGTAACTGATGGAATACTTGAAGATGTACCTCAGTTAAATTTCTATGATAATATTTCATTAGAAGATAAATCATTTAATATAGATGAAGATATTCATGTAGAAACATTTAATACATCACATGATGCAAAAGGTTCAAGAGGTTATATAGTAAGCTATGATAATAAAGATTTAGTATATGTTACTGATACAGGTTATATTAATCAAAGAATTATACCTAAAATAACAAATAAAAATGCTTATATTTTTGAATCTAATCATGATGTTGAAATGTTAATGCATGGAAGATATCCTTCATGGTTAAAACAAAGAGTATCATCTGATGTAGGACACTTATCTAATGGACAAGCAGGCACTTATTTATCTAAGGTAATAGGTGATAGAACTAAAGTAATTGTATTAGCCCACTTATCAGAAGAAAATAATACACCTGAAATAGCAATAGATACAGTTAAAGAATATTTACTTGATAATGAAGTTAAATTTGATAATATAATATGTGCAAAACAAAAAGATAGATTGGAGATAAATCTATGATAAATATTATATGTGTAGGTAAATTAAAAGATAAATATCTTGTAGATATGTCTAATGATTATTTAACTAGATTAACTAAATATCATAAAGTAAATATAATTGAATTAAAAGATAGTAATATTAAAGCTGAAGGAGATTTAATACTTAAGCATTTAAGTAATAAAGATTATATTATTACTATGGAAATAAAAGGTAATAATTTATCTTCTCCTGAATTAGCTAAACTAATAGATAAGAGTTTTATTAATTATCCTTCTATTACTTTTATAATAGGTGGATCTGATGGTATTGATGAAAGAGTATTAGCTCTATCAAATTATAGATTATCATTTGGTAATAATACTTACCCTCATGGAGTATTTAGATGTTTATTATTAGAGCAAATATATAGATCATTTAAAATACTTAATAATGAATCTTATCATAAATAAGAGAGTATAATACTCTCTTTTTTTGTTATAATATTATTAGGTGATAGATATGATAGGTAATGATTGGGATAATGAATTATCAGTAATATGGAATTCTCCTGGATTTAAGAAATTTATGGATATAATCAATAATGAATATAATACAAAAATAATATATCCGCCAAAAGAAGATATATTTGCTGCATTAAAAAATACATCTTATAAAGATGTTAAAGTTGTTATAGTAGGACAAGATCCTTATCATGGAGAAGGGGAAGCCATGGGACTTTCTTTTTCCGTACATGATGGTATTAAATTACCTCCTTCATTAAAGAATATATATAAAGAATTAGAAGATGACTTAGGAATTAAGCCTGTTGCTTCAGGTGATTTAACTAAATGGACTAAACAAGGAGTGTTATTATTAAATGCTACTTTAACTGTTATTAAAGATACACCTAATTCACATAGTAAATTGGGATGGGATAAGTTTACTGATTATGTTATTAAAAAGATAAATGCTAAAGATGAACCTGTTGTATTTATTTTATGGGGTAATTTTGCTCGAAGTAAAAAAGTATTTATAACAAATCCTAAACATTTAGTTATAGAATCTGCCCATCCATCACCATTTAGTGCTCGTAATGGTTTCTTTGGATCTAAACCATTTTCTAAAACTAATAACTTTTTAATAAAGAATAATATAAAACCAATTGATTGGGATTTATCCAAATAAAAAACAAGGAATAGTAATTATTTCCTTGTTTTTATATTCTAGCATTCATCAAACTTGATGAAGAATACTTCTTTAGTCCTGCATAAAATACTAAGTTAGCTGCAATTATAAATAAAATAGTAAATGCAAATATAACTAGTATTGGTACTAGAGTAATATTTTCCATGATATGAACAGGAATATATCCAACTAGACCTACTGGAATAATAGTATACAATAATAACTTAACAAAACTATTAAAGATATCCTCTGGATAAGTTGATGTTAAGACAATAATTGATTCAACAGTATTAGCAATACTATCTGATCTACCAAACCAGAATGCAAGCGAACCATTTATTATTGCAACACTTGTTATGATTAATCCACCTAATATAGATAATATAGTAAATACTATAAAATTAATAGGAGTAACACCATATATAAATAATAATATATATCCATATATTAAATCTCCTATAGCTGATACTCTAACATCTGTAGTTATAGTAGATAGCAATGTGTTTTTAGGTTGAACTAGAATTGTATCTAGTCTACCTGTATTAATAAAATCGGATAAATCAAATGCGTTCTTGAAGAAGAAGTGAGCAACACCATATGTTGATGACGCAAATCCCCAAAGCAATAATACTGATTTTAAGGTATAACTACCAATTGTATCTTTTATTGAATATATAATTATCCATTGAATAATCATTGAAGCGTTATTAATAATCATGAATACTATATTTGATATAAAAGTAAACTTATTAACCATTTGTCTCATTAACGAGTATTTAATAGATAATAGTACTACTTTAATTTGATTTTTAACCGCCATTAACATTTAGTTTTTTCACTCCTTTCTTGTATATAATTTTAGCTATAATATAGAAAACAATTATATATATAATTTGTGCTAATATAATCTTCCAAGCTAAATCATAAGAAAAGTTAACAAATAATCTACCAGGTCCATAAGATAGTGCTACTATTGGACTGTATTTTAATATTGTAGACAATATACCAGGGAAAAATTCTACTGGGAATAATGTTCCGAATATTAATAATAATTTAGTGTATACCCAATATAATGGAGCAGAATCTTCAACATAGAATGATACTAAACCGATAATAATAGTTAATACAGTATTAACTATAACAGCTAGTATTGCACTTATTAAAAAGATAATAAACATAGGAATACTTAACGGAGGAAAGCTTCATACAAGTAAATATCCAATAACACCTGCAAATATAATAAATATAAAGAATTTTAAAAATATTCTTCCTATATGTGAGAAGATATTATAAGCTATATAATCATATGGTTTATTTATTTTATATATTATATTACCTTCTTTAATATCATTACTTATATTAGTTGTTACTATTCTAGTACCAACAGTAGTCCATATTAATTCAGTAACTATAACATACCAAATAGTTTGAATTATATTATATCCATTTATACTTTGTGATGGATCACTATAAATATATTTCCATAAAGAAACAAATATGATTATTAATATAAAATAACTAATTAATCTAGATATAATATCAAAAGTATATTGTAGAGAAGTCATTAGTTCTGATTTTAAAATATATAAATACTTCTTCATGTTTATTCAGCCTTCTTATATATTTCACTAATAATTTCTTCTAGTGGTGTATTAGAAATATTAATATCAACAATATTGTCTGTATTTAATAGTTTAATAGCATCACTTATTGTCTTCTTAGTTAAATCTACTTCAATCTTTAAATTATATCCTTTATCTTTTAATATAGTTATACCATCTTCATCGTCTAAGTTAACTTTCTCTTTCATTTTAACTTCTACTATCTTTTTATTAAGGTAATGATATTTTAGATTTTCCATTGAATCATCTAATACTATCTTACCATCATTTATGATAATAACTCTTTTACATAGTTTTTCTATATCGCCAACATCATGTGATGTTAAGAATATAGTAGTCTTATATTCTTTATTCATTCGTTTAATCAATGCTCTTATTTCTTCTTTAACTACTGGATCCAATCCTATTGTAGGCTCATCAAGAAATAATACTTTAGGATTATGTAATAATGTTACTAATATTTCACATATAATTCTTTGACCTAAAGATAAATTTCTAACTGGAGTATTAATAAAACCTTCTATTTCAAATATATCTTTAAACTCTTGTATTTTGTTTTCAACTGCTTTTTCTGGAATATCATAGATAGCTCCGAAGAATTTAAAGTTATCATATGGAGTTAAATGAGTCCACAATTGTTCCTTTTGACCAAACATTGATCCTATTTCATACGCTAATTTTTTTCTGTCTTCACTCGGATTTAATCCAAGTATATCTATACTACCTTTATCAGGAGTAAGAATACTTGTTAGCATCTTAATAGTTGTAGATTTACCAGCACCATTTGGCCCTATAAATGCTAGTATTTCACCTTTTTCAATTTCAAATGAAATATTATTAACAGCTTTCTTTGTTTTATATTTAGGTTTAATTAATGATCTAAAACTACCTAATAAACCTTTTTCTTTTTCTTTTACCTTATATGTTTTAGATAAGTTTTTAACTGTAATAATAGCCATGTTGTCACCATCCTTCTAGTTTAATTTTACTTAATGTTTGCATATTTTTGTATAATAAAAGCACCTTGTTAACAATATGTTAGTAAAGTGCTTTTATTATTTGATTAAATTCTTTTTATAACTGATAGCATTATCAATTTTGTGATCTGGTTTATCACTACGATAATAATCGTAATGCTTAATCTCTAAGTCAGCTAAATCATAGATTAATTCGTTTATATCAGCATCATTATCTTCATAAGGTGAGTGAATAATTGATTCTCTCATTTCTTTTTGGATTTCTTTAGCGTCTCCTAATCCTTCATAATGAGGATTGTTAATATCTTTTAAATCCCAATAACCTTTGTATGAATCTCTTTTACCATATTTCTCTAGTAATTCTCTTTCATGATATAATGTTTCAATTAATCTAGCGATATATTTAGACCCAGGTTCTTCAATATCAAAACCATCACCTTCTAATCGTCTTAAAGCACTTTTATAAATATCAATTCCCGCGTGTTTCGCGATTGCTTTTTGTCTTCTCGTATGTTTAATTCGATATAATTGTCCACATTCTTTTAATAACATTTGTTCTTTCATATTTTTTCACCATCCTTTCTTTTTTTATTTGATCGTTTATAAAAATATACAAAAAAAGCCACGAACAAATAATTCGTGACTCCAATAAAGTATTGTGTAGGCTCTTCACCCGAGATAGCTCGATTGCTCTTATATCTCCTCACTTGCCTAGAATGATACACCTTTTATTTTTGTTTGTCAAATTGTTTTAATAAATGCTACTATACATTTTACTTAACACGCAAATATGTTGTTTATAATGAATTTATTCAAATAGTTGCACCTGCAACAAAAACAAAAATATACAAATGATATATTATAATTGGAGGTAATGATATGAATAATAAATGGATGAGATCTGCAATACCTGCATTATTGATACATTGTTCAATTGGTACAGTATATTGTTGGTCAACTTTCAAAGAAGCGATAGGGGAGTATATTGGCGTTTCTACTTTTGCATTGGGATGGGCTTTCTCAATTGCAATATTCTTCTTAGGTATGTCTGCAGCCTTTGGAGGAAAGATGGTTGAAAAAGATATTCATAAATCATCTTTAATATCATGTATTTGTTTTACCTTAGGTATGATTGGAACAGGATTGTTCATTCAATTTACTAAAGGTATAGTTGCACTTATAGGTATTTATTTATGCTATGGTGTAATAATGGGTATAGGTTTAGGTATTGGTTACTTAACACCTGTTAAAACTTTAATGTTATGGTTTAGTGATAAAAAAGGTTTAGCTACTGGTATATCTATTATGGGATTTGGATTAGCTAAAGCTATTGCTACTCCTATTATGGAATTAATACAAAATAATTTAGGTATATTCCAAATGTTCTATATACTTGGTGGAATATATTTTGTATTGATGTTCATTGGTCATTTATTATTAAAGAAACCAGATGGATGGAAAGAAGACGAAACTAAGAATAATAACTTTAAAGCACTTAGCATGTTTAAAGATAAACAATTCTTAGGAATATGGTTAATGTTCTTTATTAACATTCATTGTGGACTAGCTTTAATTACATATGAAAAACAAATACTTAAATTAACTTTTGCAGGACAAGAAATATTAACAATGATGATTGCATTGATACCAAGTATTACAGCTGCATTTAATGCATTAGGTAGAATTGGTTATTCTACAATTTCAGATAAATTAAAAGAGAGAAATACTATTTATAAGATAATATTTGCTACATCTATATTAGTTACAGTAGTAGGTTTATTAACATCATCTATTACAAGTGGAATAGGTGTTATAGTAATCTTATTACTTGTTATAGTTAATGCTGGTTATGGTGGAGGTTTCTCAACACTACCTGCATTATTAAGTGAAAGATATGGTATGGATAAGATAAGTAAGATACATGGATTAACTTTATCAGCATGGGCTATTGCTGGCTTAACTGGCAATAACATGTCTGAAATAATCCTAAAGTTATCTAATAATAATTATAACTATATTTTAATATCAACATTAGTATTCTATGTATTAGCTATGGTTATATGTTATTTAATGGTTGGTAATAAAAAAGAATTAGTTGAAGTTACAAAAGGTAATAAAAAGAAAGCTAGAAAATAATCTAGCTTTTTTATTTGCATAAAATAAATAAACGTGTTAGTATAACTTACCAATAGATGAGGGAGTTATTGGTATGAAGAAATATTATTTCAGATTATTGTTGATAGCTGGTATTTTATTAACATTAACTTTCATGGATGTTAGTTATTCATTGTTCACAAATATATAGTTATTAACAATTAATTATTATCGGTTATGAAAAAAGAATGTTTTTAAACATTCTTTTTACTTTCTGATTAAATGTGTTGGAACACCATCTTTAAATATAGGTGTAAGTTCTCCCATGATTAATGGTCTAGCATATGTTATAAATTCATCTTTCATTTGATGATTTTCTAAATCAATCCATTCTAATGGTATTTTCTTTTCAGCATTAGCTATATGATGTACATCAAATACATCAGTAGTACACTTATAAGGATTATCTTGTTCCCTTTTTAAAGTTACCATCATACCAGTGTTACCTTTATTTGCTTCTTCTACAGCACGAGCACCAACTGCTTCAGCTTCTTCTATATCAGTTAATGAAGCTATATGAGATGCAGCTCTTTGTAGTGTTGATAATTCTATTGCTCTTGTCTTTAATCCTGTTTCTTTAGCAACTATATGACATAAAGTAGTAGCACATCCTGATAATTGTTTGTGACCAAATGCATCAACAGCTAAGTCTTCATCGTTAAGTTCACATACAAATCTTCCATCAGTAGTTTTAACACCTTCAGATACGGCTATAACAATACTATCTTTCTTATATTTTAAATCATTAATTAAGTTCAAAAATTCTTTTAAATCAAATGTTGTTTCAGGTAGATATATAGCATCTACTCCTGAACAATCATCACCTTTAGCTAGTGCAGCAGCTGCAGCTAACCATCCAGCATGTCTTCCCATTATTTCAACTATACAAACAGTTAATCTAGATTTATTAAATGATTCATTATCACGAATAATTTCTTTTATAGATGTAGCAATATATTTTGCACATGAACCATATCCTGGACAATGATCAGTTATAGGTAAATCATTATCGATTGTTTTAGGTACACCCATAAATCTTTGAGGTTTGTTATTATCTTTAGCATAGTCTGATAACATTTTTACAGTATCCATTGAATCATTTCCACCTGTATATAAGAATGTATCAATTTCATTATCTTCTAATAATTGAAATATACGTTTATATGTTTCAGGATCAGATTCAAATTTAGGTAATTTGTATCTACATGAACCTAAGAATGCAGATGGTGTTCTTCTTAATAATTCAATATTATCTTTATCTTTTAAATAATCATCTAAATCTATAAAATTACCTTTAATAAAACCTTCGATACCATTTACCATTCCATATACATGGTCATATCCTAGTTCTTTTGCTTTCTTATAAACTCCAACTATAGATGAGTTAATTACTGCTGTAGGTCCGCCAGATTGACCTACAATGATGTTTTTCATATTTAGTTCCTTCTTTCTATTACCTTTATTATATACATAAAGTTTTAAAGATTAAATAATTATTATGTGTTTACATCTAAAAATATATAAGTTATTATTAAGATAATAATTGGAGGTCTATATATGAATAAGAAATTAATAGTTGGATTAATGATTGCATCTTCTTTATTTATTACTGTTGGATGTGGAAAAAAAGAAGAGGTAAAGCAAGAAGAAACACCTAATGTACCAAAAGATGGAACTTTATTCTGTAAGATAAATGATAATAAGGATAATAATTCGTTTGAGTTTACTTTCAAAGAGAATAAAATAGCTGAAGTAACATATGTCGTTAAGAATGAATATGAGACTGATAAAAAAGCTAAATCTCAAGCAGAAACTTCTAAAAAAGATGCATCTAAATATCAAAAGATGAATGGTATTGATACTAATATTGAATTAGAAGATAAAACTGTTACTTCATCAATAAGATTTGTAGTATCTGAATTAGATAGAGATGCTAGAGAAGTGTATGATAGTGTATTTAGAGAAATAAGTGATTTATCTTATGATAAAGTTAAAGAAAACTTAGTTTCATCTAAATATGAATGTGAAGACAAATAAAAATACTAGTTGTTACTAGTATTTTATTTTTTTCCACCACTTAAATATTTTGCAAGAGGCTCTACTCTCTTACCAAAAAAGTTATGTTGTGTTTGATATGAAGTACAATATCCATCAGCATACTTAAGTACTAATTCATCAATTTTATTAGATTCTATTTCAATACTTTTAATTATTTCAGGTCCTATAGAGTAAATAAGATAATTATAATAATCTTTTAAATCTTCATCTTCGCTATATCTACCAAAGAAAGAATCAAATTGAACAATAGCTTTATTAGATTCACTATCTTCATCACCATTATTTATTTTGCTTATTATTGAGTTATAAGTATCTAATAGTTGTTGTTTACCATCCATTAAATTTGAATAATTAGCATTAGGAATAGCTCTTCTAATTAAAGATATTTTTTTAATAAACATATTAAATGCTAATTCTAATTTTTCATATTTTCCTTGTTCAACTAAATCTAATACTAAAGAATAAGTATCAGTTATGTATGAGTTAGGTATTTTAGTTAATACTTTTCTAAAACTTGGATATTCACTAGAAGTATATAATTTATTTAATAGTTTTGAAAATTGTTTTCCTTTATGGTTTTCATCACTTATTTCTTGATTCTTAATATATAAACCTTCTCTTGATGCATGTTTATAAAATTCTTCAACAAATTCTTCATAAGTTATTAATTCAGGATTATTAGTTTTGCTTAATAGCACTCCAAAATTAGTATATTTAGACATATAAAGACCTCCTTTTTGACCTTGTATATAATATAATTTTTTTTAATAAAAGTCAACAAGACATAGAAAGTGAAATAATTTTAATTAATTGTTATAATATAAATATGATAATCTGGGTTTAGATAAACTAGGAATATTATATTATGGTGAAAATAAATATAGTATGAATCAAAACAGCTAAGGAGTATATTCAATAAAGCATCATGTCAACCGATTATATTTGACAAGATGTTTTTTTATGTGTTATTATGTAATCGAATTTGAAGAGAAAGGAGTGAGAACATGATTGAAGTTAGATTAGCAAATTCAAGACAATTTATTTTTCAAAGATATGTACAAATGGCTAGTGGGATTGTTCTCGCTTTGTTTTAACTTTTAAAATATTATATTAATTTTTAAAGGAGTCATTTGTATGACTCCTTTTTTTGTTGGAAAGAGAAGGTGGTCATATGAAAAAGTTAAATTATTTTAAATTAATTTTTAAATATTTAAATAAAGATAAATTTAAAATATTCATTTATATACTTTTAGTATTATCAACCCATGTTCCAGTTTTATCTGCGGTTTATTTTTGGGGTAAAGCATTAGAGTATTTATTACAAAATAATTTGAATATGTTTTTATTCTATTTATTAATATGGATTGGTATATACATAATGTGTTATACCGTTTTACAATTCTTTAAAGATAAATTATATAATTATTTAGAAATTAAGTTTACAAAAAATGTTTCTATCGATTTATATAATAAAATCGATAAATTACCTGCTATAGCATTCGAAGAGATTGGGGTTGGAGAATTTATTAACAGGTTACATAATGATACAGATCGAGTTATGTCATTATTGTCACAATTAATAAGATTAGCCTGTAAGTCTTTAGTAATTGTTGCAATGTTAGTTATTGCATTCAAAGTATCATGGATACTTGGATTAGAAATTGTTATATTCTCTTTTGTAATGGGATTTATTTCATCTTACTTTTTCCCTAAGATTAAGAAGACACAAGAACATATAAAAGAGGAATCTGATGCATATGTTAAAAAGGCAACTGAAAACATAACTGGTATTCGTGAGATTAAGGCATTAGGTATCAAGCATATAATTGAATCGGATATTAAGAATGTTTTAGATGAATTATTTAAACATGAAAAACATATTAGAAATTATGAGACCATTTATTATGCATTAAATAATTTAATATATTTTATGTTAAATGCAGTTATTGTATATACTGCTGCTAAATTCTTTGTTGATGGTAAAATTGTATATGCTATGTTTACTATGATAGAGTCATATATATGGAGAGTAGATGAAGTTGTAGAGTCTATTTCAGACTTTGGAGTAAACTTCAATAAAGTAGCTGTTTCTTTAAAACGAATAGATGAACTAGTAAATAATAGAATATACGATGATGAAAAATTTGGCGATAAGGAATTAAAAAAGACAAAAGGATATATAGAATTTAAAGATGTTAAATTTAGATATAGAGAAGATGAAGATTATACATTAAAAGGATTAAGTCTTACTATTGAACCTAATAAAAAGGTTGCTATAGTTGGCAGATCTGGTAATGGTAAATCTACTATATTTAATTTATTATTAAGATATTTTGATGCGTCTCTTGGTGAAATATTAATAGATGGTATTAATATTAAAGATTTAACTGAGAAATCATTAAGATCAAATATATCTATTATTAGACAAACACCATTCTTATTTAATGTATCTATTTTAGATAATTTCAAATATGTTAAGAAGAATGTTACTTTAAAACAAGTAAGAGAAGTATGTAAGAAAGCATACATCGATGATTATATTATGTCCTTACCAAATGGTTATAACACAATCGTTGGTGAAGGTGGAGTTAACTTATCTGGTGGACAAAAGCAACGTATAGCTATAGCTCGTACATTATTACTTAATACTAAAATTATATTATTTGATGAAGCGACATCTGCTTTAGACAATGAGTCACAAGAGTATATTAAGAAGACTATTGATTCATTAGTTAAAGATCATACTATTATTATTGTTGCACATAGATTATCAACTATTGTTGATGCTGATGTTATCAACGTAATTGATAAAGGTAAATTAGCTGCTTCTGGTAAGCATAAAGATTTATTAAAAAAATCAACTGTATATAATAGGCTATATACTAACGAATCTTCAAATTCATAAGAGAAAGTATAAGATAACTTTCTCTTTTTTAATTTATGTAAAAAAGACATGCTATAATGTAGGAGGAAGGTCGTGATTTTGATGGATGAATCTGTAAGAATAGAAACTGATAGATTAATACTTAGACAGTTTAAAATAGAAGATGCAGATGATTTAGTTGAAGGATTAAATAATATAAATATAACTAAATGGATGAGTCATACACCATATCCATATACTAAACAAGATGCATTAGATTATATTAATAAATCATTGAATGATAAGCTTTATAATTTTGCAATTGTATTGAAGGAAAATAATAAAGTTATAGGTGCTACTCAAATTAGAAGTATAGATTTAGTTCAAGGTACTGCTCATGGTGGAATATGGATAAATGAAAAATATCATGAGCATGGATATGGTACTGAAGCTTGGGGAGCAAGAATAAAGTATGCATTTGAAGTATTAGGTTTAAGAAGATTAGAAAATGGTTTTTTTGATGGTAATGAGAGTTCCAAAAAGATGCAAGAAAGATTTGGATATAAGATTGAAGGTAAAAAGAGACAAAGATATAAATGTTTATCTACAGGACAAATAGTAGATGAATATATTACTGGTCTATTAAAAGATGAATGGATTAAATAAATATATGATACAATAATGATAAATTTAAGGGAGAAATGTTTATGATTTATCTTAGTAGTTTAAATTTACTTAATGAAAAAGATGAAAATTTAATAATGATGGATAAAATGAAAAATATACATACTAATTTTTATCCCTTAAAACTTTTCAGTGAAAAACAATTTGAACATATTGAGTTTGAACCTATTACTATTTTTTATGGTGGAAATGGTTCAGGTAAAACAACTCTTATTAATATTATAAGTGAATCTCTTAATGCCTCTAAAAGAAATATTAATAAAAAGGGTGAAGTATTTGATCTATATGTAGAAGTATGTAAGGAACAATGTGAATTACTTCATCAAAGCGAATGTAAATATATAAAATATATTTCCAGTGATGATGTATTTGATTATTTGTTAGATATAAGAGCAATTAATTCAAATGTTAATAGAAGAAAAGATGAATTAGTAAATGAGTATTATGAATATAAAAATACATCTTCAGGTAATTATAATTCTAGTTTAGATCAATATGAAGATTTAAAGAATAAAGTTGATTCTAATCGAATGACTGTATCTAAGTATGTAAGAACTAGGTTAAGAAATAATAATATTGCTCAAGAATCAAATGGCGAAACAGCATTAAATTTTTGGCAAAATGAAATTGAAGATAATGCATTATATATAATAGATGAACCAGAGAATAGTTTATCTGCTGAAAACCAATTAAAGTTAAAAACTTTTATTGAGGAGTCAGCTAGATTTTATAATTGTCAGTTTATTATTGCTACTCATTCTCCATTCCTTTTAGCATTAAAAGAAGCTAAAATATATGACTTAGATACAATTCCAGTTGAAGTAAAAAAATGGACAGAACTTGATAATGTAAAAGTATATAATGATTTCTTTAAAGAACATGCTAATGAATTTACTGAATAAATGATAAAGGTGATAGCATGGATATAAAAAACACTAACATTTAAGTTAGTGTTTTAATAATCTAAATGGCAGGGGATGTAGGAATCGAACCCACGTCTAAAGTTTTGGAGACTCCTATTCTACCGTTGAACTAATCCCCTGTATGTAGGACATAAATATATTAACATAAAAAAATAAGATATTCAACTAATATCTTATTGTCTTACAGCGGCTCTAGCCATAGTATTAACACTAGAAACAACTCTATAGTATTGGCAACATTCACCTGTTACTTCTTTTTTTATTTGGTTCATTGCCTTTTTAACAATATCAACTGCTTCAGTTCTAGTTATGTTAGGATTTCTCATCATAACATATTTAACTACACTTGAAGGGTCCCAATATTCACTTATTCCATTTATTACATCGTTTGACATAACCATCATACCCCTTTGATTGCCATATATACTAACACATTTAGTAAACTTGTGCAAGAAAAAGTAAAATAACAATACAAATAGGCACTTTCAATGTTATAATGATACTAGGAAAGTAGGTGAAACTATGGGTAGTAATTTTTATGATTATGAACAATATCTTGATCAAGATCAATTTTATTTAAAAGATGAACTCTTAAGTACTAATCCTAGTATTCACTTATTTATTAAGAATTCATTATTGATGAAAGATAGAAATACTTTCTATTTATATAAACAATCTAATTTAGATTCTAGGGGCATATCTTCTAATTTATTATATGATTTAATACAACAACCAGGTATGAATATGTACCTTTTATCAATGTTAGATTTAGATTCTTCTACTGCTGTAGATATTCAATTATTTGAAAATAATAGACAAGTAGATGTTATTACTATTAATAAAGCGGATTTAATAACATCATATATGGAATTATTAAATAAAGATAATACATTTAGTCCTGAAGATCAAATGAGAGTTCATATGTTAGAAGGATTCAATAGTACCAATACATGTTTATCTTACTATGCTGATGAAGTGTACAAATGCTTAATTGATGGTGAAGAATATGAGCTTCCAGCTAAATCTATATTAGATTTATTATTATGTTCTGATAGAGATTATAAAGATTTCTTAACTCTTAATTTATATATATATCCTAAAGAGATAATAGCATATATGATAGTTAATTTTGTTGAAAAAGAACAACTATTTAGTAAGTATGTATTTGAGGATAGAATTAAACAAAGATATGAAGAATTAAAGTCTCAACAAATAATCGATTTTGAATCTGTAAATAAGTTACAAAAGACAGATGATGTTTTTGAAGATGGTAGTTCTTTATTAAATTCTTTTACTATAACTGAAGATTTAAGAAATAAAATATTTGAAGGTATGAATCCTGAATATGATAAAGTAGAACAAGCTATATATGTTTATATAAAACTATGTGATTTATTAACATATGATGATGAAAACTATTTAAGTAATACAATGTTTGAAAAACAAGGTATTCATAGCAATATTGAAAATATAAGTGCTATAGATTCTGATGAGAATAAAATAGTATCTTATGAATTTATTTTCATATATGCTAAATTACTTAATGAATTGGGAATAAAATATTCTACTCATTTAAATAGTTTTGCAGGTGTTTCTATAACTAAATCAACTTTAGATGCTAAGTTCAATAAGTATTTATTTAAAGTAGATTTATTTAAAGATATTCTTGATAGTGATTTAACTAATGTTAAAGTTGGTAAAACATTAACAGGTATTTCATCAACTAACACAAGTAATCAAACTAAACAATTATTTGATGAAAAATTATATAATGTTTATTCAGAGTATAAAAAGAAACAATCAAGGAATGAAGAATTTGAACATAATATAGAATTATATGCTAAGAGATATTATAGAAATCCTAACATATCTAGAAGAACTAAATTATTTACAATACTAAAACTAATTGCAAGAAAAGATTTACAAGGATTGGATTCAGTAAGTTATGTTAAAGAAACATTTAATAATATCTTTGCTGGTGATCCAGATGTTTCTATCTATATATGTTCAAAAACAGTTAAACATCATATTAGACCAGTTAATATTGTTACTGTAAATGATAATGATAGTATTATTTACTTTGTAGTAGACGCTAGTGATAAAGATTTAATTAAGGTATTTGGGCAAAGAGAATTAAATAGATTATTTGAAAAAGGTGTTTATAAATCAGTTAATGATACAGGAATAAAAGGAATAGGTGATGAAGATGAATCTAGATCTTCTAAGAGAAAGATGTAAAGAACTTCTTAAGAGTGATAAAGATAAATATACTGTTATCTATAATATCCTTAAAGAAGATGATTGCTTCAAAAGAATGTCTATGGACATGGCTTATTCTATATTAAGAGATTTAAGAGTAGATAATAAAGAAGAAGTATATATAGAATTAATGAAAAGGTGATATTATGGATTATCCTAAAATAGAAAGAGATAATATAGATTTTTATTCTAATAGTGATGTATGTAATATTGGATATTATGAAGGCGATTTAAGAGATGGTAGACCATATAGATTAGAAGTATGGTCTAATCATGGATTAGATACAGCAACTATTTTTATATCTAATATTGGACTTGAAAATAAAAGTGAAGTAGATTTAGTTAAATATATTTCTGGTGAAGGTATTATTGAAATAGATGATGATCGAGCAGAAGTAACTTTAATTAAAGATATTAACGAAAATGATTTTTATTCAATTAATTTAATCTTAAATAAATATGATGAAGAAATAAATAAATTATTAGTATCATTAAATGACTATGATATTTAGGTGATTAATATGGAGAATAAAAAGTTAAAAATAATTACTCCTGAAGAAAAAAGAAGGAAAAAGGATAAAATATTTATGTGTATTATCTTTATATCTATAGTTTTAATAATTGCCTTATTGGTTATTAGATATATAAGTACTAGAGATAATAATAAAGAATTACTATTCAATAAAAAGACTAGTAGTACTACAACTGAAACTACAACAATACCTGAAGTACATACTGTAGAAAGAAGTACAGAAAATGTTAAAGGTGTTATTACTGAAAAAACTACTACTATGAAACAAGAAAAAGTAGATTATGTATTTGATCGTGATCATTATGGTAACGGTGATAATGTAGAAACTATAGTAGATAATAATTATACATATAACTTTGATTTAAAAGGTGATAATTATATCATAACTATATGTATAGGTAATAATAGTACATATAAATATAATATATTTATTAATGATAGTGTATTTGAACGTAATGGTTCAGATAAAACTATTAAAGTTCCAAGACCTTCAATTGATTTAACTTATGCACCAAATATTGTTATTGGTGCAGGAAGCTCAAGATTTGAAGCGTCATATAATACAAAATGTAGGTGATAACATGGAATTTAGAGATTTATTAAAAAGAGATATACCTAAGAATCAAATAGGTATAGGAACTAAAGTAGGAGATTTATTAACCATAAATATTGATGAAAATCCTTCAATCATTATTACTGGTGAAACAGGAACTGGTAAAAGTGTAATGCTTGATGAAATATTATTACAATTAATGAATAAGCATACTAGTGAAGAATTAAGATTAATTCTTATAGATACTACTGGTGTAGAATTAAACTATTATAAGAACACCACATATTCATTATTAACAGCTATTAATGATATGGATAAAGCACAAGAAGTATTGATGAAGGTGTTAGAAGAGATAGAAAGAAGAAAAGGTATTCTATCTGATAATGATGTTAGTTCTATAAAAGAATTTAATGAATTGTTTGATCATAAAATACCTAAATTAGTAGTAGCAATAGATGATAATAAATCATTATTAAGTAAGCCTGATGTAGATAAGATGGTAAGAAATATTATTAGTGATTTAGATAATCTAGATATATTATTTATATTATCTACTAATGACGTTCATAATAAATTCTTCGAAAATGATAATAATTTATTATCAAAAGTATTAATATCATTTGATAATCCTAATCAAGAAGAATCTCAAAAAGTTAATTTACCATTTACCAGTGATTTATTAACAGGTAAGTTTATAGTATATAGAAATAATAACTATGAAGAATATCAAAATTTAGAATTTGATGAAAAAATAATTAAAGAAATAATAGACTAACACTTTTAATAAAGTGTTTTTCTATGCTATAATGAACATAGAATTGGGGAGAGTACAAGTGGGCAAGAAAGAATTAATAATTCAAGCAGAAAAATATCTTACAACAGACCTATTATATGGTACTATTTCAAATGGCTCAAAAAATGGAATCCTTGTAAAAGACATGCTAGAAGCAAATGCTGATAGAATTGTTAAAGATGGATGGGATGTAGAGAATATTGCAGTTAATATAAGAACTGCTTTGTTTGATAAAGAGACACAAGAACCAATATTTACTTATGCACATGATGTACCAAAGTTACCTTTAGAGCCTGTTGTTGCAACACCAGAGTCTAAAAAAGAATATGTTGAATCATTTATAGCAACTCTTCCTTATAAAGGAACTATAAGAACAGGTATTGAAGAAACAGATACTTTAAATATAGAAGAAGGTATAAGAAATTATACAAATTTATTAAATGATGATAATACAATATCATATATCGATAAAAATATAACATTAAAACAATTATATAAGAAGTTATTAGATCAAGAATTTACACCACCTATGCTTGTAGATAAAATAGAAGCTATCATGGGAGTAGTTAATTATTTAAGAAGTGAGTATTCTAACTTTGAAGAACTAGCTCAAAGAAAAATAAATGGTAAATCTTTCTATGATTTAATAAAAGAATTACCTAATAAAATGTTAGATAATTTAGATGTAAGAGATAGATTAGAAGTTATTTCATTAGATCAATATTTACAAGATGAATTTAAGAGAATTTCTGAATATACATATAATTCAGTTGATTCTAAACCTTCTAATGTTGAATTAATTGGTGTTGAATATAATAAAGAACATAAATTAACTGTTACTAATGAGTATATATTCTTATCTCCAAGTGAAGAAGAAAGCTTAAAAGCTGAATTTTCTCCTATATCTTATGAAGATGGAAGAGAAGACCTTCATCGTGCAATTATTACAACTATTAAAGGAATAAATGAAGCTAAGAATTTATCAACACTTTCATTATATGAAGAACATATTACTAAGATAATAAGCGTTATTAAAGAACAATATAGCAATGATCAATTATTAAAAGAGTTATATTCATCATTACTTGAAGCTTATGATAAAGCTTATAATTCATTATCATTTGTATCTCAAAATGATGATATTGGATATATGGTAGCTCAAGATTTAAAAGATGCTAAAGTAGATTTAAAGGATTATAATCGTGATTTTAGTAGAACTTTAGAAGAAGATACTGAACAAAAACATAATATTATGTATCAATTTGATTCTATCAAACATAATGCATATGACATGGGAGTTCAAGGATTGCATCATGAATTAGATGAAGTAGATGATGAAATGAAGAGATTAAATGCTATTGGATACGGTCTAAATAATGTTAATCACGATGAATTAAGAATAACAAATGAAATGGAATCATTAAAAATAAATATAGATAAAGAACAAAGAGCATTAGAACATGCTAATGATCCTAAAGCAAAAGCCACTCATCAAATAGCATTAGATAAATATACTAAAGATTATAATAGAATATCTAATATTGCTATTGAAAGAGGTATTATATCTGAGGAAGCAGAAAGAAAGATAACTTAAAAGAATAAAAATGGGAGGAAAATAAGTATATGGATCAAAATATATATGAAGAAATTGCACAAGAAAAAGATATATGTGAAAAAGATATACTAAATCTATTAGATAAAGTTAAATCTTATCATGTTAATAACATAGATATTTCTAAACACTATGATCTTAATACTGAATTTGAAAAGTTTAAAGTAGACGATAGCCTACAAAGATATAAATTATCTAGTAGTATAAATCAATATAAGATTGATTTATTGCAATCATTCTTAAATGAATTATATGAAGAAAAGAGTTTTTTAGATTTTAAATTAACTAAAGAACAAAATCTAACTGATCAAGAATATAAAGAATATATTACTAATGTTGTTGCTAGAACAGACTTTATTAGTAGATGGTATAGTGAATTTATGAATAAATAAAAAGACTTATCTAAAGTCTTTTTTATTTGTATAAAATATCTATATCTACATTTCCATTTATACCATCTATTTTACCATCAGAACATATTTGCCAGAACTTATATTTGCCAGCATAAGATGTTTGAGAAGATGTATAATGTGCTAACCATATAGGAAAACTATTCTTAATTCTAGGTTCCCACATATTTTCTAAATAATATTTAGAACCATATAACATACTTGATAAATTATGTTTCTTTAATTCATCTGAGAATGCTATAAATGTATTGTTTAAATCATGAATACTTATTTGATATTCTCTAAAGTGTTTCCAATTCTCCCAATCATATACTATTGGGTAATCTAATGATGCACCTTGTAAAGCGTTAACTACATATCTTGCAGTTTCTCTAGCTTGTTCATCATTTATAGCAGATGTATAAACATATACTCCAACTTTTAAACCAGCAGCTTTAGCTCTTTCAATATTTTGATAATATTTAGAATCTGTAGCAAGAGCTTCATCAGGTTTATTTGATACTGCTATTCTCATTAAAACAAAAGTAGCACCTGCATTTTTTACTTTATTATAATCAATATCACCTTGCCATTTAGATACATCAATACCAAATTCAGTTTTATTAGATTTGAACTTATTTACTATTGAAGAAAATTCTGTAGGTGGTGGTGTAGGTTTAGGTGTAACAGGTTGAGGTTCAGGGAATGCAGATAGAACATTTATTGTTAGATTCTTTTCATTTGTATTACCGTTTTCATCACTTATTACATATTTAACCTTATAACTACCTAATTCATTTGTATTGTAATTACCTTCTATCTTACATGTAGGTACTTTAGTATAGTTATCAGCAATATTGATAGTATCACATGGATTTGATGTATCACCTAATAATACGTTAACTGTACCAGCAGCAGTTAAAAACATTGGTTTAATATTATCTATAGTTTTATAACTTGTTTTATACTCTTTTTCTACATTGTTATCATTATACTTTATAGTAATTTCATGTGTACCAATTACTTCAGTATTTAAAGATATATTTGAATTAGTTATTTGCATATTTGTATCTTCAATAATATCTTTTAATGTTTGATAACTATATATAGAAGTATTCTTTAATTTAATATAAGGTTCAATAGAAGGGAGAGTAGTTGTTTCTTCTATTGTAGTAGTTGTAGTTGTTTCAGTAGTTGTTGTTGTTGTTTCTTCAATATTAACTTCTACTTTTTTAGTGTTTCTTTGCTTTATAAAAAAGAGAATTAATAAAACTAATAAAACAGTTGATATAAAAGCTATTACATATAATAATATTTTCTTTTTCATATCGCACCTCAATATAATAATTATATAATAAAAAGGATATTTGTGATATAATTAACCTCTAGAAGGAGTGTCTACTTATGTCATATAAAAAAGAAGAAGTAAAGTGTCCACAATGCGGAAAAAAGATAAGAATAAAAGTACATACTAAGTTTGATGAAAGCCAAATAGCAGATATAGTAGATAGAAGTATATTTGCAGCTAAATGTTCTAAATGTGGGAAGATAACATATATAGATTATTTAGTAGATCTAGAAACTCCTAATTATTATTTATACTATACTCCTGGTTATAATAAATCTAAGAAAAATATAAAAGGTAAAATAACAAGAGTATGTGATACATATGATGATTTTAAAGAAAAAATATTAATATTTGAAGAAGGATTAAATGATATATTAATTGAATTTATAAAAACTTATATTAAGAATGAGTTAAAAGGTGAAGATTTAACTAATTTAAGAGATATAAGATTCGATTCAATTATAGATGATAATATAATATTTGCTTTAGTTGGATTAAAGAAAAATGTAGCTATTAAAAGAGATTTTTATAATGCTCTAGATGAAAAGTCTATATATAAGAAACCACTTAGAGCAATGGTAATTGATAGAGATACTTTCTGGAAGTATCATAAAATGAAATAGGTGATAATATGTTAAATATAGTTTTATATGAACCAGAGATACCTGGTAATACTGGTAATATTATGCGTACATGTGTAGCAACACATACTAAATTACATTTGATTGAACCATTAGGATTTTCAATGGAAGAAAAGTATATAAGAAGAAGTGGTGTTAATTATATAGATAACTGTGAATATGAAGTGTATAAGAATTGGGATGATTTCTTATCAAAGAATAAAGGATCATTCTATTATTACACTAGATATGGTCACAAACCACATTCAGACTTTAAATATGATGATGAATCAAATAATAATGAAAATATATATTTAGTATTTGGTAAAGAATCTACTGGTATACCTGCATCTTTATTAAAAGATAAATTAGATAGATGTGCTCGTATTCCAATGACAGATAAAGTAAGAGCTTTAAATCTATCTAACTGTGTTGCTCTAGTATTGTATGAAGCTTTAAGACAAAGAGATTATGAAGATTTATTAAGAGATGAACCATCAGATGAAGGACATAAAGGAAATAGATTTATTGAAGATTTTGAAGAATAAAAAAAGGAGCTTATGCAGCTTCTTTTTCTTCTTCTTTATTATTGTTTTCTTCTTCGTTAACTATTTCAATAGCATATACAGGACACATATCAGCAGCTTGTCTAGTATCTTCACTTACTTCTTCATTAATTACTACTGATTCACCATCGTCTCCATATTCGAAGTTTTCTGGTGATACAGCTACACATGCTCCACATCTAATACATCTATCTGAATCTACTCTTACTTTTTCCATGAATTATCTTCCTTTCAATAAAAATTATAAACATATATATAAAAATAATCAATAATATGATAAAATACATTATATATGATAAGGTGATGTTCAATGCAATCTAGAATGGATAGATACAACAATATTGAATCTAATAATCAAATTGCATCTCGTGCTGCAAAAAACCAAGTACTATATGATAAGATTAAATCATCTGATATTAAAAGGCATGATGTTAATAATAACATGAGTGTTATTGATGATAATATTAGATCTATTGATATTAATAAAGTACATAATTTCTTAGATGAGAAATATGGTGATAATGTAGCTAGAAGATCAGGTTTTTCTGTACCTGAAATTAGCCAAACACAAGAAATAGACCCTATCATGGATACAAAAGAATATGATATAAATGCTATACTAGAAAGAGCTAAACAAGGTAAGAATATAGATTATACTAAAGAAAGATTAAAGAAAGTTAGAGAAGCTCAATATGAGATATTAAGTAATCTTGATAATGAAATAAAGAATTTATCTGAAGTAGATAAAGCTAAAGAAAAACGTAAAAAAGAAGAAGAGAACTTAAAACAACTAATTAATACTATTACTGAAATAGAATTAAAGAATCAAATGAAGGATACTACTAATGATTTAGACTTATTATCTGATCTTGTAGGTGATCCTGATGATGAAAAAGTTGATAGTTTCTCAATGAATGATACTAAGGATCCTATAGATTTAGAAACAATTGATATTACTAAAGAATTAGAACATATCAAAGAACAAGTTAATAAAACTAAAGAGGATAATAAAGAAGAGTTAGAAGAATCTAAGGAAGAAGAAGCAAAAGAAGAAACTAAAGAGGAACTTGAAGATACAAAACCAGATGTAGTAATAGGTGGTATTGAAGAAAAACAAGATACTATAAATACAAGAATATTAGCAGATCATGAAAAAAATTTAAATTATGAAAAGAAAATATCTAAACAAGAAGAACATATAGAATCTACATTAAATAAATTAGATATAGATTTAAGTAACTATGATGATTTTAATGATATAAATAAAAAAGATAAAGCATCATCAGTGCTTAGAATAATAATATTTATTGTATTTGTTCTCCTAGTATTAGGAGCAGTTGTAATATTAGATAATTTATTAGGATTAGAATTATTACCATTCTAATCCTTTTATTTTCCTTTTATTTATGATATTATTAATACATAGTAGGGTGTGACGTAATGCAAGAAGTTTTTACTGAAAAATATTTCATTAATCCAGCTATTGAATATGGTATAAGGTCATATAAACAAGCCATAGAAGGTATGCCTTTTGATAGAATATATACTTTTGAAATGAATGTTATATATGCTTTATCAATCATATATGGAGAAAAAACTATCTTATTACCTTACAAAATAGATAATGAAATGGCTTTTAAGTGTAATCTTCTAATGTATGGATTAAAAGAATCTACTATGGAGTCTTTCATAAAATACATGAATGAATATTATGTATTCATGAAAAACTATAAATCAGAAAGAAAAGCTACAGGCTTAATTAATGAAATAGAACATATCTTAATTGATATGATTACTAAGAGAAACTTAAAGAAAAAATTTAGTCCAGAAGAATTAAATGAATTTGATAAAATATTTAATCCTACAAATGGTGAATTGAAACAACTTAAACAATTAGTTGGTTCAGATCAAGGATTAATTGTAAGAGAATGGGCTATACAAAAAGAAGAAATTACAAATACTCAATTAAAATTAAGAGCAATAAATCCTAACCTACTAGATCCAAGAGTATATTTTAAATATGGATATGATATTAAGACTATTGCTGAATTAACTGATAATGAAATAGATGAAGTTAATACAATTATCATTAAAGAAGAAAATAAAGATTATGGTAAGAAGGAATATAAAAAGTTAAGTGCAAGATTTGCTTTATCAACTGGTTCAATCATGGTTGATATACTTCTTATATTAAGTATTCTTTCAACAAGCTTTATGATTGGCTTAGTACTATTTAGTACTATTTGGGGGTAAATATGGAGAAAATTGTAGAATTAAATAATAAAAAGTATAAATTAATTAAAGATTATAGAGAAGGATTCGAAAAAGAAGTTGTAGAAGAATTATTAACTGAATATTTTGATGACTTCGATTATATATTTGGTGATTGGGCTTATTCAAAACTTAGATTAAAAGGATTTAATAAGTCTGATAGTAATAAAGTTACAAAGATAAATGATATAGCAGGTTTAGATAAATATATAGAAACTAACTGTGCATATGATTGTAAGCATTTTTTACTAGAGAAAGTAGATGAATAAAAATGGAGAAAGTTGCAATAAGTGTTTTAATCAATAATAACATTTTAAATGCAAGTGGTTTAGCTAGATTTACTTATATTCCATCTGGTAGACATTTATTGGTATTTCATTTAGATGAAAAGTCATTACAAAATGGTAAAGAATTAAATAAGATTTATGTTACTGAAACAGGAAATAAAAATTCAGAGTTTATTCCTATTCCACAAGATGAATGGCAAAGTATTAAAGATGCTATTCAAAGTATGGCTGTTCCTAATGTCGATTTTACTAGAGATGAATATCTTCAAAAGATACAATTATCTACATTAGAGCCAACTCAATATGTTGTTGGTCCTTATAAGAAGGTAGCTGTAACTGATGATATGTTGGCTAATATTTTGAATAATCAATTAATGCAACAACCTAAGGAAGTAGCTGTACAACCTACAGGTAATATTGCATTCTTTGATCAATCAGTCATGGGTAATGATCAAACTGTACAACAAAATTTAGAACAACCAGCAATACCTAATGCATTTACAATGCAAGCACCTGTACAACAACAAGTTGTTCAAACTGTACCAGTACAACAAGTACCTGTACAACCAGCAATGCAACAAGTACCAATGCAACCAGTACAAATGGTTCAACAAGTGCCAGTTCAACAACCTGTTCAATTTGTTCAACAACCACAAATTGTTCAAACAGTACCAGTTCAACCGGTACAACCCGTACAACCACAAGTTATTCAAACTGTACCAGTACAACAAGTACCAATGCAAGAACAAGCACCAATTGCTTTAGTGAATAATAATACATTACCTGTATTAACAGATGATGAAAAGAATAAAGTAGTATCAGTATTAAAGGTTATTTTACCTCAAACAGGAGCTGATACAACACAAGTTAATAATATATTAAGAGCAAATAATTATCCTGAAATAAGTGAAACATTAAATATTAATCAACAACAAAGTGTAGTAGTTCAACAACCTAGTGTTATTGATATAAATAATTTACCTGTTGCTGCACAAGAACCAGTTGCTGAAGAAAATGTAATACATGAAGAAGCATTTGTACCTACAACACCAAGTGTTCCAGTAGATACAATGACTCCTGTTCAAAATACTGTGTTAACTGAACCAGTACAACAACAAGTAGTAGAGCAACCTGCTGTACAACCAGCTCCAGTGCAACAAGCACCAGTAGCTCCTGTTACTCAAGAAGTAGTACAACCTACAGTTGTTGAAAACCAAAATACAATAGTACAACCAGTTGAACCTCAATCAACAATCGTTCAACCGGTTGAAACACAAACTACAATAGTACAACCAGTTGAAACACAAACAACATTAGTACAACCTGTAGAGGCTCCACAACAAATAATAGAACAACCAACTGTAACTACTACTGATACACCAGTAGAGACTACAGTTACTCCAATAGTTGATAACACAGTAGCTGTACAAACAGAATTAGTTCAACCAACAAGTGTTATGCCAGCTAATCCTGTTCAAACAGACATGATCCAAAATACAACAGTTAATATTCCAATACCTGAAGAAAGTACAATTAGTACTCCTCCTTCAATAAATACTGGAATACCTGAAATACAACCAATAACAAATATGGCAAATACACAATTAGAACCAGTTCAAGTTGAACCACAAGTACCTGAACCAGTGCAACCAACAGTTCAACCAATAGAACCAGTACAACCAGTAAATCAAATGCCATCATTAGATGTACCAACAATTGATTTATCTAATGTACAATCGGTATCTACACCAACTGGTGAAAATACAGTTCCATCATTTTTAGATGCTGGTCCTGTAGTTGTTCCTGATGGACAAAGCAATGTTCAATCTATAGGATTGCCTGGAGATTCAGGAGCAAAAATATTAGAAAAATCTGCATAAAAAAAGCATCACATATAGTGATGTTTTTAAATGTCTATATTTAATACACCTTTGCACTCAGGTATTTGTTCTTTTATAGCTTCATATACATTATCTTCTAATGTGTAATCTATAAATGAACAGCCTACACAGGCACCAGTTAATTTTATATATACATAATCATCTTCATATTTTACGAATTCTATATCTCCGCCATCTGATTGTATAAATGGTCTAAGTGAATCTAAAACATTTTTGATAATTTCAATTTTTTCATCCATATCTCTTCACCAATTTAGATTATAAATAAAATTATATACAAAGTAAAGTTAATTTGATATAATACTTAACGAGGTGCAATTATGGAAGACTTTTCAGTCGGAAGTGTTGTAAAAGGTGTAGTAACTGGCGTTCAAAGTTACGGTATATTTGTGAAACTTGAAAATGGTTATACTGGATTAATACATATATCCGAGATAACAGAAAAATTTGTAAATGATGTTAATAAATATGCAAGCGTGGGCGAAAATGTCTATGCTGAGATTAAATCAATAGATGAAACTAGTAAAAAATGTATTTTATCTGTTAAGGGTTTAAACTATCGTGCTGATGTACCACGAAAGATTCATGAGACTGTTCGTGGCTTTACTCCACTTAAAGAACACTTACCAATTTGGATTGAAGAAAAGCTAAAAGAAATCGATGAAAAAGGGAAATAATCCCTTTTTTATTATTTTTGTTGACTAATTAAATTATATTGTGTTATAATCAACTTGTTCGAAAAGAACACCGGTGTGCAGAAATACCCAAGTCCGGTTGAAGGGACTGGTCTTGAAAACCAGGAGGCGGGGCAACTCGCGCGGGGGTTCGAATCCCTCTTTCTGCGCCATTTAATTTGTTAGTTATCGCGGGATAGAGCAGTCTGGTAGCTCGCCGGGCTCATAACCCGGAGGTCGTCGGTTCAAATCCTTCTCCCGCAACCATTTGTGGTCCGTTAGTCTAGAGGCCTATGACGCCTGCCTGTCACGCAGGAGATCACGAGTTCGAATCTCGTACGGACCGCCATTTTTTTTATAATAAAATATGGCTCCATAGCTCAGTCGGTAGAGCAGAGGACTGAAAATCCTTGTGTCACTGGTTCAATTCCCGTTGGAGCCACCATTTTTATATATAAATACTAGGTTTACTAGTATTTTTTTATTTACAAAGTATTTTGTAAAATTATATTGTTTTATTATTTTTATTAATCTACATTTAGTATAATTAAAGTATGATGATAAGTGTAAAGGAGCATAAATATGGCAAACATTGGTGATGTTATTGAATTCGATGGAATTAAAGCTATAGTATTAACTACATTTGTTGATAATTATAATTATCTTTTTGTTAATCAAGTAACTGGTGAAGATTTGATTAATACTCAAGATTTTTATTTATTAATTGACAATAATGGTACATACACAAAAGTTACTGAACAAGCTGAACTTGATAGATTATTTCCTAAAATTCAACAAGGAATTCAAAAATCTATGAATGAATTAGGAGTTACTCCTAATGAAGTAGGTACTGTATAGGGGGATTATTATGAACGATAAAATAGTTAAAACAGATTATATATTAGAAAATGAAACACCTGAACAAGCATTTGAACGTATTATGGGTGAACCTTATGATTCTAACAAATATGATTTAAGAGTTGGTGAAGGTGCTATGGATGATGGATATGATAATCCAATTTCTACTATAGAAATAGTAGAAAAACAACAATCAATAGTTGATGGTATTGATGTATCTACATTATCTGAAGAAGAATTAGGAAAAATATTAGATAATGCACCTGATGCTAACGCTGTTTATATGAATGATCCAGTTCCTGGATATGTTATAGATGGAAAACAAGCAGGATATCAAGATATTCAAAATGCTTATAATGCTCTTGTTCAAGGTAACGATACAGAAAACATTAATCAAACTGTAACTAATGATACAGAAAATATTAATCAAACTGTACCTAATGTAGATACAACAACTGCACAACAAGAACAAGACCCAGTATTAATAGAATATGCAAACTCAGGATATGGAAAGAATGCAGACGGATGGTATTTTAATCCTAATACTGATGAATATGATGAATCATACGATCCACATAATGATCCATTATTCAATAAAGATTTAGTAAATGATAAAGATCCAGTATTAGTAGAATATGCAAACTCAGGATATGGAAAGAATGCAGACGGATGGTATTTTAATCCTAATACTGATGAATATGATGAATCATATGATCCACATAATGATCCATTGTTTAATAAAGATTTAAAACAAGAAACAAAAACTAATGAAGAATTATTAAGAGAATACATGAGATTAATGTTCTCTATGAGTGATATTTTAGGCAAAGATCCATATCTAGGTGTAGAAAAAGAATCACTACCTGATACAATGGATCCTGAAAAGAAGGAAGAATTTGAAAAATTCAGAGCTAGAGTTGGTGAAATAGCTTCTTTAGATAAGACTGTTCCTGAAAAATATGCTCAAATATTAGGTGAAATAAATGATATCAGAAATGCCATGGGTAAGATATTAAATATTGAACCATACCCTGGAATTGAAAATGAATATGAACATGCAGTAAAATTCCAATTAGATGATTTTGAAAAAGAGCATTTTGCTGATTTAAGAGAAAAACTCAATGGTATCAAGGAACAATATCCTGAAATGTTCTTAAATGTAATATCAAAAGATAATACTAAAGATCAAGAATCATCAAAAGATGACAATGATCAACATAAACCAAATCCAGAGACTGGTTATGCTGTTGGAGGATTCCAACCACCAGCTGCAATAGATGAACCGGTTGATACTAATGATCAACATAAACCAAATCCAGAGACTGGTTATGCTGTCGGTGGATTCCAACCACCAGCTGCAGTAGATGCACCAGTTCAAACTAATGATCAACCAACTCCACCACCATTACCTGATCAACCACAACCAGAACAACAACAAACAGCAAGTAAAAAAGAAAAAGCTATGGAAGCATTAAAGAAAGGCTTAGCATTTGCTGGTGGTATGGTAGTAGGTGCAGGATTATCGTGTGTACCTGGAGTAGGTGTTATCCGTATGGGTATATCTGCTGTTAAAATAACTGGATCAGTTGTAAATACATGGGCTAATAAACATCCAGATGGTAAAGTAGCTCAAATAAGAGATGCAGCATTAGACAAAGTACCTCAACCAATAAAAGATAAGTTAGTAGCATTCAACAAAAAGATGCATTCTACACCATTAAATGCATTTGTTAACGGTGTAGCAGTTGGTTATATCGCAGGTAACGTATTTGAAATGGTAACAGGAAATACATTATTTGAAGCTGCTAAAGAAAGATTAACACCATTAAATGCTGATGAAGCACAAGCTTTAGATGCTGCTAAGAATGCTGCAACACAAACAACAGATGTACAACCAACACCTGGACCAGAACCAACACCAACTGTAGCTGATACACAAACAACAGTAGTACCTCAAGTTACTCCTGATGTACCTACAGCACCTGATTATACTCAATTAACTGATATGGTTAAGAGTGGTCAACCAGTAGATATAAGTGGACTTGAATTTGGTAAAGTTTCATCAGATGCTTTAAACTCAGTACACTTAAAGAATATAGTTGGTAATGGAGCTACTTTCTTTAAAGAAGCTGTAGCACCAGATGGTACAGTAATGTGGGCATTTAAACAACCTAATGGTATGTACTATGCTTGGTTCTCAAAAGATGAAATATTAGAAGAATTAGCTAAGGCTGCTGAAAATACAGCTGGAAGAAGTATATAGGTGATTATATGTATAAAGGAAAGATTATAGATTTAGATAATATATCTTATCTAGTATTGGAAGAAACAAAGTTTGGTAGTAGAGATATTATTCTTGCTGCTGTAATAAATGAAGCTCAAGCTGATATAGATACAGATAATTTACTAATAAAAGAAGTAATAAATAAGGATGGTTCATTAGAAATTATAAGTCTTACAGATACTGATGAAATCAATGAATTATCTAAGTTGTTATTAAATAAATACGCTGCAAATAATTAGATTAATACGAAAAGTATTAATCTTTTTTTATAAAAATATTAAAAAAACTTGATTTTTTACAAATTATAGGTTATATTTAAGTAGTCTTAATTAATTTAAGACATTATTTTACGTGTTGCCCGAGTGGCGGAATTGGTAGACGCACAGGACTTAAAATCCTGCGAGATTCAACCCTCGTGCCGGTTCAAGTCCGGCCTCGGGCACCATTTATATTTTTTATTAAAGTCGGGCGATTAGCTCAGTTGGTTAGAGCACCTGCCTTACAAGCAGGGGGTCACAGGTTCGAGTCCTGTATCGCCCACCATTATATGTGCCGAAATAGCTCAATTGGTAGAGCAACTGACTTGTAATCAGTAGGTTCCGGGTTCAAGTCCTGGTGTCGGCACCATTTTTTTATGGAGGGTTAGCGAAGTGGTCAAACGCGGCAGACTGTAAATCTGTTCCTTCGGGTTCCATGGTCCGAATCCATGACCCTCCACCACTTATTTATTGACCCGTAGCCAAGTGGTAAGGCATCAGACTTTGACTCTGACATTCCGATGGTTCGAATCCATCCGGGTCAACCATTCTTTTTAATTATATATGTTCCGGTAGCTCAGCTGGTAGAGCAACTGACTTTTAATCAGTGGGTCGAGGATTCGAATTCCTCCCGGGGCACCATTTTGAAATTAACTAAGGCTTGCCTTAGTTTTTTTGTTATAATAAAAGTGGTGATACTATGGATGAAGAATATATGAAAATAACTAAGGATATTCTATCTAATAAAGAATTCTTAAAATTAAAAGATTTTAAACATCATGGAATAACAAGATTAGATCATGTATCTAGAGTATCTAAGTTATCTTATAAATATTGTAAAAAACATAAATTAGATTATAAAGCTGCAGCTAGAGCTGGTTTGTTGCATGATTTCTTTTTAGTTAATAATCAAAAGTTAAATATTTTTACTAGAATTAAAGTACTATTTACTCATCCTAAATTAGCCTTAGCTAATTCTAAAAAATATTTTGATTTAAGTAAAAAAGAAGAACAAATAATTTTGTCTCATATGTTTCCTGTTGGCTTAAGATTACCTTTGTCTAGAGAAGCATGGATTGTATGTATTATAGATGATATAGCATCCATATATGAAAGAATAAAAAGAAGATGAATTAATATTCATCTTCTATTTCATCTGTTATTTCATAGTTAGGTTTAATTTTTATATTATTAAATTTACCTAAAATATTAGTTGGGAATTTTTTTAATAATTTGTTAAGTTCTATATTATTATCATTATAGAATGCTTTAGCAGCCATGATTCTTGTTTTAGATTCATTTAACTTAACTATTGTTTCTTTAAAATCTTTTTTCTTACTTATTTTAGGATAATCTGTTTCAATTAAATATATCATATCAACTAATTCATTTAGTAATTTATCATATTCTATTGTTGATATTGTTTTTTTATCTTTTAATTCATCTAAATCTTTATATATCTTTAATTCTTTTTTAGTTGATTTTTCTATAGTTTTTTGTATTTCTTTAACTATTGAATATCTATTATCTAATTCATCTTCTATTTCTTCTTCTGCTTTATTAACTCTAACTTTATAAAAAGTAAGAATATTATTTGAATTATAAACAATTGAAGTTATAATAGTTATTATGATTAATAAAGTACAAATTATTATTAATATCATCTTTATCACCTATTATTAATTATAGCATAGAGAAGGTATTAATTAAAGGAGGATATATGAGAATCGATAGTGTAGTTGTTGGTAATTTAGAAACTAACTGTTATTTATTATTTGATGATAAAAATAAGGAAGTAATATTAATTGATCCAGGTGATGAAGCAGATAAAATATTATCTAAAGTTGAAGGTTATAAGATTATTGCAATATTAGTAACACATACACATGATGATCATATAGGTGCAATACCAACAATAACTGATAGTATTAAATGCCCTATATATGATAAATATAATTTAGAAGAGGGAATGTTTAAGATAAATAATTTTGAATTTGATGTAATATATACTCCAGGACATAAAGAAGATCAAATAGTATTTTATTTTAAGAAAGATAAATGTATGTTCGTAGGAGATTTTATATTTGAAGGTTCAATAGGTAGGATGGATTTACCTGGTGGGGATCCTATGGAAATGATAAATAGTATAAAGAAAATATTAACTTATGATAAAAACATAGTTCTTTATCCTGGGCATGGTGATAAAACTACTTTAAAAAATGAAGAAAAAGCATTAGAATATTATGTATCAATTATTTAATTAATAAAGGAGAAAACTATGACAGCTATTGATGATACTTCAGTGATAGCAAGTATGACAAATGAAGAATTTCTTGCTAATTACAAAGATTATATTGAAGAATTAAGAAAACTTGTTGAAAAAGTAAATAAACACACAGACTGTGAACCTACAGAACCAGGCTTTTATAGCGGTGATGGTGTTAATGTTTTAGTGTCTAGTGTTAATACATATGGTACAGACACATATTTAATGTCACATAATTTAGGTGAAAAAGTTTCTTATGCAGCATTTGCATATATTGGAGATGGGTATAGATTATCAAATGATGAAGAATTTTATGAATGTCAAAATGATGGACATGTAACACATTACGACAGTGCTACTGGGTATACTGAAGAGTTATTAGATACTTTTAATGATGATGATCCTAATCCAAGAATCATCTATAGACAATCATTTCAATTATCACAAAAGAATTATAATGCTTTAGTTATGAATTATCCTATTAATGGATTTATAGATCCTAAAGTAACAGTTAATTATCTACATAATAAAACACCAAATTATATTTCTTTCGATAAAATATTATTTGGTAAATCTTTTAGTAAAACTTATGTATTAAATGAAAATGAAAATTTATATCATAGGGTTACACCTCAAATAAATGGATATAGAGTATATGTTCCATTTGTACAACCAAGTACTAAAGATGGTCTTATAAAAATAATTAATAGTAGAGGATTTAGATCAAATCCATCAAATGATGTTATTGAATTATATCGTAATGATAATAATTATGTTAAGACTATAAAAAGAGTAGCTGATATGTATAAAGAGAATGCTAAAAAATAGCATTCTTTTTCATTTAATATTCATAAATTGTGCTATAATTGGTTGTAGGAGGTTAAAATATGAAAGATTTTTTTAAGAAACATGATTTATTTAAAATTCTTGGAATCTGTATGGTTGTAGCAGCTTTACTTACATGGATATTAAGATATGCTGTTTTCCAAGGAACAGAATTAATGACTTTTGATGAAGAAGTAAAAGGTCTACCTGGAATTTTTGATACATCAACTATTGGTTTGTTTGATTTCCATACATATCCATTATTAGTGCTTTATTATTTTACAAATATCTTTATTTTTATATTTGTAGTATTTGCATTCTATAAGATATTGGGAAAAACAAAAAAATATGAAAGATTAGTTTCAAATGTTGGAAAAATGTTTGAAGGAAAGGAATTAGTATTTATCATACTTTCAATGGTATTCTATACTGTATTAGCTAGTATCGTAAATGATTATTTCATTTTATTAGCATTTATACCATTTACATTATCTATATTAAATAGATTAAAAGTTGATAAGATTAGTTCATTAGTTACTACTTTTGGTAGTACTATGGTAGGTGTACTTGCTGCAACATATTCAAATAGAATTGTTGGAACATTAATATCTACTGCAGGATTTAATATGGCATATGCTAATGAATTATTAGCTCATATTATTTTAGCTGTTGTTTCATTAGCAGCATTAATATTATTAATCTTACCTAGATTAAATAATAAAAAATTAGAAGTAGTAAAAGATTTATTTGTTGAAGAACAAAAGCCAGCTAAGAAGAAATATATTAATGTTATTCCATTAGCATTCTTTATGGTCATATTTGCTGTAATTATTCTATTAGCATTTATGCCTTGGAGTACATGGCAAGTAACATTCTTCGATGATTTATATAAATCAATTACTGAAGCTACTATATTTGGATATACTATTCCAGCAGTTGTATTAGGACAAACAACATTTGTAGCATTTGGGCAATGGGATTTATTTACAATCAGTGCATTCATGATGCTTACTATTATTGTTTATAAGTTTGTTGCTAATATTAGTATTGATGAAATTATTGAAGGTACAGGTGAAGGTTTAAAATTAGCACTTAAACCATTAGCATTAGTTGCTATGATTTATACAGTGTTAGTATTCTCAGTAAGCTTTCCTGTTATTCCTCAAATAGTTGTTGGTATTGGAAAACTATTTAGTGCTGAATTCTTAAGACCAATTAACTGGTTCTTAAGTGGATTAGTTACTTCTACATTTGTAGCAGACTTCCAATATTTTGTTACATTAACAGGAACTTATTTTGCAGGATTAAATCCAACTGAAGTAGTTGCTATTGCATTAAAAGCTTCTTATGCATTTGCAGGATTTATTGCTCCTACAAGTATAATGCTTATGTTAGGTTTATCTACATTAGGTATTAAATATTCTGAATATTTTAAATTCATATGGAAATTCCTAATTGCATTATTAGCAATTACATTAGTAGTTTTATATATTTTATTATATATATAATATTAAAAAGGTGTAGAAATACATCTTTTTTTATTTTATAATATTTTCTTAAGGGATGGTTATATGGAAAGACTTGTAATCAAATCAATGAGTATAGATATGCAACTAGATGGAAGTATTACACATGTAATTGGTCCAACAGATGCCGGTAAAACTTATTTATTAAAAAAGTTAATAAATGTAATAAATAATAAAGATATTTATTTAGATGATAAATGTATAAAAGATTATGATATAGATTATTTAAAAAATAATATTGTAGTATGTTTAAATGATGAAGAATATCATTCAGCATTTGTAATTGATGAACTAGGTTATTATTTATCTTTATTAAATTATTCTAATAAAGAAATTAATGAAAGAATAAAAAAGATAATTAATTTTTTTAATCTTGAAGATATAGCTAAAAGTAGAATAGCTAAATTAAATGTTAATAAAAGAATATTAGTTAAAGTATTATCTTATTTAATAATTGAACCTACTATATTTGGTATAGATAATTTACTTGTTTATTTAGATCAAGAAGATAAAGCAAATATATATAAATATTTAAAGAAAAAACATATTACTTCTATAATAGTAACATCTGATTTAGATGATTTAGTATATGGAACACATATATTAATCATGAATCATATGAAGTGCTTATTATATGGAGATAATAAAGTGATAATAGATAATAATTCAATTATTCCTTATATGGGTATAAGATTACCATTTGCTGTAGACTTATCGCAAAATTTGAATCTATATAATATAATTGATAAATTATATTTAGATAAAAGTAAGTTGGTGAATAAGATATGGAAGTAGTATATACAAATAATAAAGATTTCAAAAATGCAGATAAAAAAATCATAGGTATAATTGGTGATATTAATTATTTAGATAAATACTTAGATATATATGGAATATCTTATAAAGAATCTTGGACAGTTAGAAGATTATTAAATGGATTACATATTAATCTAAACAAAAGAATAAAAGATATATTTGCATATTTAGATTTAGATATAAAATATTTAAACTATAAAATAAGTGATTTATCTCATACTATTTTAAAATATGTATTATTATCTTATTTATTATTAAATAATAGAAGATTTATTATATTTGATTATTTTGATGCAGGTCTTACATATAAGGAACAAAAGAAAACAATTAATATCATTAAGAAGTTACATGATGATGGTATTAAAGTTGTTATTATTACAAATAACTATGTATTCTTATCTAAAATAGTAGATAGAATAATTATTACTGATAATAATAAAGAAGTATTTGAAGGAACAATTGATGAGTTATTAGTTAATAAGAAATATATTAAAGATACAAATATTATTGAATTTATAGAATTAGCTAATGAAAAGAATGCAAAGTTACAATATACATTTGATAGAAATGATTTGATTAAAGATATTTATAGGAGTGTTTCATGAAATATTTAATAAGTATTTCTTATGATGGTACAAACTTTTATGGATTTGAAAGACAAAAGAATAAAAGGACTATTCAAGGAGAAATAGAAAAAGTATTAACTATTATTAATAAAGATAAAGTTGAAATAAAAGGTGCAGGAAGAACAGACCGAGGAGTTCATGCATATGATCAAAAAGCACATTTTGAATTGAAACAAAATGTACCGATTGAAAGATTACTTAGAGCTATTAATTCAAGATTACCAAGTGATATTAGAATTAATAGTATAGAAACAGTAAGTGATGAATTCCATGCTAGATTTGATTGCATAAGAAAAATATATAAATATTATATAAATACAAATGAATATGACATCATGAAGAATAATTATTTATATAACTATAATAAGAAATTAAATATCAATAATATGATAAAAGCATCAAATTATTTATTAGGTGCACATGACTATGAAGTATTCGTATCAGGTGAAAGAGAAAACTATAATTCTATTATTGAAAGTATAGATATAGTAGATAATAAAGGTGTATTAGAATTCACTTTTACTGGTAAAAGTTTCTATAGATACATGGTACGTAACTTAATGGGAGCATTACTACTTGTAGGAGAAGATAAAATAAAACCTGAGCAAGTTAAAGAGATGTTAGATAAGAAACAAAATATATATCATTTTAAGACTGTTCCTGCATGTGGTTTATACTTAATGAAAGTAGAATATAATCAAGTAAAGTAAAAAGTATAAAAAGTGTTTGACTTTTATATACTTATCTAATATAATTTTAAATGGTACATTTTAAATTCGAAGTTTTTTGGACCCGGGAAATCCAATAAATGGAGAATCTGAAAGGAAAAAATATAATATGAAAAGTACATTCATGGAAAAAAAGGAAACTGTTAAACGTAATTGGTATGTAATCGATGCTGAAGGTGTTACACTTGGTAAATTAGCTGTTGAAGTAGCTAACTTATTAAGAGGTAAAGGTAAGGTAACTTTTACTCCACATGTTGACTGTGGTGATTATGTTATCGTTGTTAACGCTAACAAAGTAAACTTATCAGGAAATAAATTAAATGATAAGATGTATTACAATCACTCAGGATATCCAGGTGGATTAAGAGAAAGAACTGCTGGAGAAATGATTGAAAAGTATCCAGAAGAAATGATTGAAAGAGCTGTTAAGGGAATGTTACCAAAAGGTAGATTAGGAAGAGCACAAATTAAGAAATTATTTGTATATGCTGGACCTGAACATGAACATCAAGCTCAAAAACCTGAAGTTAAGGTTGTTAAGTAGGAGGGTAGAGTATGAAAAAGAACGTTATAAGAACTACTGGTAGAAGAAAAGCTTCTACTGCTCAAGTTAAAATGACACCAGGAACTGGTAAAATTACAGTTAATGGTAAAGATGTTAATGAATACTTACCATTCGAAGTATTAGTTATGGACTTAAAACAACCACTAGTATTAACTGGAACTGAAAATCAATATGATATAGATGTAACAGTACGTGGTGGTGGATATTCTGGACAAACTGGTGCTATAAGATTAGCTATCGCTAAGGCTTTATTAATAGCTGACGAAGATACTGATCCATCTTCACCAAATGCATTCAGAAAGATCTTAAAAGTTGAAGGTATGATTACAAGAGATCCAAGAGCTAAAGAACGTAAGAAATACGGTCTTAGAAAAGCTCGTAGAGCTCCTCAATTCTCAAAGAGATAGTTTACAAGTTTTTTCAAGGAACCTATTATGGTTCCTTTTTTTGTTGTATAATTCAAATAGGTGATAGTATGAATATCAATGGAAAGAATGTGATAATTGTTGAAAAACAAATACATATTGAAAAATATATTTGTAATGATGTTCCAGGATATGATATTAATATATCTATGAAATTCTTAAATAATGATACTAATGAACAAGGATATATGAATTTATCAGTTGGTTATGAATCTAGTGTTGATATCTCTAACTTTATTAACAAAAAATTTGAAGGAGTTCCATTTGATGAGAATCATGTCTTTTTTGAGATATACGATACAGAGCATTTCTATGATACTGAAATAGAATCACCTATTATTGTTGAAATATATGATTTTATCAACAATAAAATTAGAACTAAAATATCTTTAAACGATGAATTAGTTAAATTAGATATAGACGAAGAATTTGATTATGTTAAAAACTCAGAAATTATCTGAGTTTTGTTATTATCGCGTTTTCTTGTCATTTTCATATATTAAAGTTATAATACTATTGATTTGAGGAGTGCATATGAAAAATATTGAAGAGTTATTACAATCTTTAAATATTGATGGCAAAGTAATTGTAGCATGTTCAGGTGGACCTGATAGCATGTTTCTTTTGCATGTTTTAAAAGAATATGGATTAGATGTAGTATGTGCTCATGTTAATCATAATCTAAGAGAAGAGTCAAAAGAAGAATATGAATATGTTAAAAACTATTGTGTTATTAACAATATTATTTTTGAAGGAACTGAATTACATGATTTACCTAAGGTAAACACTGAACTAGTTGCTAGAGAAAAAAGATATGAATTCTTTAAAACTTTAATTGATAAGTATAATAGTAAGTTCTTATTTACTGCTCATCATGGTGATGATATGATTGAAACTATTCTTTTAAGATTAGTTAGGGGATCAACTTTAAATGGATATGCAGGATTTAATATTATTACTAAAAAAGATGGTTATGATATTGTTAGACCTTTAGTATATTTGACTAAAGCTCAAATCATGAAAGAGTTAGATATTTTAGGTATTAAGTATTATATGGATTCGACTAATTTATCTGATGAACATTTAAGAAATAGATATAGAAAATATGTATTACCTATTCTTAAAGAAGAAGATAAAAATGTGCATTTAAAATTCTTAAAGTATCATAAAGAAGCACAATCCTATTATGATTATATTAATACTAAAGTATATGAGTATATGGCTGATATGTTTGATAATAATGTACTAGATTTAAAGAAGTTTGATTTATTAGATGATTTTATAAAAGATAAATTATTAAGAGAAATAATTAGAATATATTATCCTGATAATCTATATTTAATTGATGATAATAATATTAATGAATTATTAAAAGCAATTACTAGTGATAAACCTAATATAAGTATAGTATTACCAAATAATATAAAAGTAAGAAAAGAATATGATAAATTATATTTTGATACGCAAGATAAAAAAACTGATGAATATGATTATGTATTTGATAAAGATATCATTACACCAATAGGTACTATTAAATATATAACTGATACATCACTTTATAAAGAAGATAAGTCTAATAATGTTATTAGAATAAATAGTAAAGATGTTAAATTACCATTACACATTAGAAATAAAAAAAATGGAGATAAAATAAGTGTTAAAAATATGAATGGATCCAAAAAAGTGTCAGATATTTTTATTGATAATAAACTATCT
Organism: uncultured bacterium; assembly: GCA_946643435.1. Classification (GTDB taxonomy): domain Bacteria; phylum Bacillota_I; class Bacilli_A; order RF39; family UBA660; genus UBA6985. The sequence continues at coordinate 46,280 of CAMPCD010000001.1, read as the reverse complement.
AAACAATTAAGAGATATTTATCCAATTGTTACAGATAATGATAATAATATTATATTTATTCCTGGTATCAAAAAGAGTAAATTAGATGTACGAATGGATAAGGAATATGATATAATAATTAAGTATGAATGGGAGGAAAAAAATGAAGAAATTTAATGCTAGACAATTTATTCCATATTTTGTGTTAATGGTTATCATTGCAGTAGTATTATTAACATTTGGTATTAATACTAAGAATTGGAATAAATTAACATATAATGAATTAATTACTGAATTAAGTCAAGGTAATGTTACTGAAATAGTAACAGAAGAACATAAAGCTGATGGTGTATATTACATCACAGGTAAATTAAAGAGTTATGGTAATAATGATTACTTCAAAGTATATGCTCCATTAAGTGAAAATGTACAAGAAGAATTAACTGCATATTATCAAAATAGTGAATTTAAATGGGAAGTATCAACTAACCCTGAAAATAATTCATTCTTATTGATTTTAGTCAATGTAGTTCCATTAGTAATCATGGCTGTAATTGCTTTTGTATTATTCTCAAGATTAAGTGGAGCTAATAAAGGTTCTATGGACTTTGGTAAATCAAGAGCTAAATTAGTTGATGAAGGCGGCAAGAAATTTAAAGATGTTGCTGGATTAGATGAAGAAAAAGAAGAAGTAGAAGAATTAATAGACTTTTTAAAGAATCCTAAAAAATATAATAAGATGGGTGCTAGAATACCAAAAGGTGTATTATTAGTTGGTCCTCCAGGAACAGGTAAAACTTTACTTGCTAAAGCTGTTGCTGGTGAAGCTAATGTTCCATTCTATTATATAAGTGGTTCAGATTTCGTAGAATTATTCGTTGGTGTTGGTGCATCACGTGTTAGAGATATGTTTAAACAAGCTAAGCATACAGCTCCTTGTTTAATATTCATCGATGAAATCGATGCTGTAGGTCGTCAAAGAGGTACGGGTTTAGGTGGAGGTCATGATGAAAGAGAACAAACACTTAACCAATTACTTACTGAAATGGATGGATTTGGAGCTAACGAAGGTATTATCGTTATAGCTGCAACAAATAGACCAGACGTTCTAGACCCAGCTTTATTAAGACCAGGTAGATTTGATAGACAAGTAACTGTTTCATTACCTGATCAAAAAGCTAGAAAAGCTATATTAGATGTTCATGCTAAAGGAAAGATTTTTGATAAGAGTGTTAACTTAGAAAGTTTATCTAAGAGAACTCCTGGATTCTCAGGTGCTGATCTTGAAAACTTACTTAATGAATCAGCCTTATTAGCTGTAAGAAGAAATAAACCTGCTATAACTATGGAAGAAATTGATGAAGCAACAGATAGAGTTCTAATGGGACCTGCTAAGACTTCTAGAAAATATTCTGATAAAGAAAAGATGTTAGTAGCTATCCATGAATCTGGACATGCTGTAGTTGGTTTAAAATTAAAAGATGCTGAAGATGTTCATAAGATAACAATCATCCCAAGAGGACAAGCTGGTGGTTATACAATGATGTTACCTCCAGAAGAAAAAATGGTTGTTACTACTAAGGATGAATTATTAGCTAGAATTACAGGATTACTTGGTGGTCGTGTTGCTGAACAATTATTCTTAGGTGAAATAACAACTGGTGCATCAGATGACTTTAGTAAAGCTACTAAGATTGCAAGATCAATGGTAACAAGATATGGTATGTCTGATTTAGGACCAATCGAATTAGAAGAACAATCTGAAGGTGTATTCTTAGGTAGAGATTATAATAAGAATAGAGATTTCTCAGATGCTGTAGCATTAGAAATTGATAAGGAAGTTCAAAAGATTATTAATTCTTGTTATAAAGAAACTACTAGAATATTAAAAGAAAATGAAAAACTAGTTAAATTAATAGCTAATACTTTAGTTGAAAAAGAAACAATTACTAAAGAAGAAATAGAAGAACTTGTAACAACAGGTAAACTATCTTCTTCAAGTGATGAATCTTTAAAAGAATTAAAGGAAGAAGCAAAAGAATTAGGAATCAAAGGTTATACTAAGATGACTAAGGAAGAACTAGAAAATGAAATAAAGAATTCTACTGAAAAGTAGAGTTCTTTTTATTTTAAAGTATGTTATAATTTATAATAGGTGATACTATGAAGGGGTATAAATTTAATACTAGTACAATTATATCTTTTGTTATTTTAATCATTGGTATTGTTGTCATGTTTATTTTATTAAACTTTGTAGCTAAGGAGAAAAGAGCAAAGTCTACAGATTTAACACCAACTTCAACTACCGTAAATGAAGAAACAACAACTACATTAGAAGTTAAAACAAATGAATCTGATAATCATTTTATAAATTCTAATGATGAACAAAAAGCAACAAACTTTAATACTTCATTAGCAAGTATAGTAAATAGACACAGATTAAGTGGTAAGTATGATTTTAATACAACTTATAGAGGAGCTAAGTTTAATTTTAAGTGTACTACTTTATCAGATAATAATAAATGTAGTGCTGGATCAGCCACTATAGATGTAGATGGCGTAATATTACCTTTATATACTTTCGAAAAAGAAGAAGATGACTATACTAATCATTCATTAGATTATTATATTATCAATAGTGATAAGTATATTATTTTAACTTATAACTATGTTGGTAAATATCCTGGTGAATTAAAAATATATGATAAAACAGGTACAATGGTTGCCAATATTAAGAATGTAATAACTGGTTATATAGAAAATGATGAAGTAGATCCTCAATATTATCCAGTATATACACCTGAAGATAATACAATTGCATATTATATGTGCCGTAATAATCAAGTAAAAGTAAATAAAGTTAACATAGATAATGTAGGCTCTATATTGCTTGAAGAAAACGTTGATGGCGTAAGATGTTATTAAGAGTATATAATACTCTTTTTTCGTTTATTTTTGCTTCTTGTTTATGGTATAATTATAAATGTACAAGAAGAAAGTAGATGAGTGGAAAAATGGGAAGAGTTATATCATTAGTTAATCAAAAAGGCGGAGTAGGAAAAACAACAGTTTCCATTAATTTATCAGCTGCTTTAGGTAAACTAGGTAAGAGAACTTTATTAGTTGATTTAGACCCACAAGGTAATACATCAACTGGTTTAGGAATTAATAAAAGTGATATAAATGGTAAATCATCATATGAATGTTTAATAGGAGCAGTAGATCCTAGAGATGCAATTATTAAAACTAGATTCACTAATTTATTTGTTATGCCAGCTACAATTAACTTAGCAGGTGTTGACTATGAATTTAGAGATAAAAATGATGCCAATTTTAAGACTAGTGAACAACTAAAGAAGGTTATTGATCAAGTTAAAAAAGGATATGATTATATTATTATAGACTGTCCTCCACAATTAGGAACATTAACTATAAATGCACTTGTTGCATCTGATTCATTAATAATACCAGTACAATGTGAATTCTTTGCACTAGAAGGTATAACTCAATTACTAAACACAATTATAAATACACAAAAGAAATTAAATCCAAGATTACAAGTAGAAGGCGTTCTATTAACTATGTTAGATTCTCGTACTAATTTAGGTATGGAAGTAGTTGAAGAAGTAAGATCTTTCTTTGGTGATAAGACATTTGATACTATTATTCCAAGATTAATAAGATTAGTAGAAGCACCTTCACATGGAGAACCTATAAATGTATACGATCCTGAGAATCGTGCTACAATAGCATTCCATAACTTAGCTAAGGAGGTTATCAAGAGAGATGAAAGAAAATAGAAGAGCGTTAGGAAAAGGATTAGAAGAATTATTCTCATCTGAATCAGTTGATATTACTTCATTTGAACAAAATATAATTGACTCTACTCCCAAAAATGAAATAATGGAAATTCCAATAAGTGAAATTAGAAGCAATCCATACCAACCAAGAATTCATTTTGATGATGATGCTTTACAAGAGTTAGCTGACTCAATTAAAGAAATTGGTGTATTAGAACCAATCATTGTTAAAAAGAGCATTAAAGGTTATGAATTAGTTGCTGGTGAAAGAAGAACTAAAGCTTCAGTTTTAGCTGGTAGACAAACAATTCCTGCAATTATTAAAGATTTCACTGATCAAGAGATGATGGAAATAGCTATTCTTGAAAATATTCAAAGAGAAGATTTATCTCCAATTGAAGAAGCACAAGCTTATAAAAACTATATGGAGAGAATGGATATTACTCAAGAAGAATTAGCTAATAGATTTAAAAAATCAAGAAGTTATATTACCAATTTACTAGGTTTATTAAAACTTCCTGCTGAAATTCAAAAGGAAGTAACAAATAAAAATATTTCTATGTCTCATGCTAGAGTATTATCTAAACTAGATAATAAAGATCAAATAATTGAATTAGCTAATAGAATTAAAAAAGAAGGTTTATCTGTAAGAGATATTGAAAATATTTCTCAAGATACAACTATAAAGAAGAAAAATCCTATTACTCATTCAGTTGATAAAACTAGATATAGAATATATGAAAATTTAATGAGAGAAAAAATAGGTAATAAAGTATCAATTAAATCTAATAAGATAACAATACCATTTGATTCAGATAAAGATTTAGATAGAATCATGGAAATATTAGATATTGAAGTTGGTGAATAATATGATAGATTTTGTATTATCTGAAAAATTTATAACTACAATAGTTACTATATTATTTACTATTATAATTGTATCTATTATCAATAGAGCAAAAGATAAAATAGAAGTAACAAATGCTGCTTCTATAAAGACAAAGAAAAGAAATACAATAGTAACATTAATATCAAATATATTAAGTTATTTATTTATATTAATTGCACTAGTGATTATATTATCAATTTGGGGAGTAGATGTATCTGCTATAGTTACATCACTTGGAGTAGTTGGTGTTATAGGTGGTCTTGCATTACAAGATGCCTTAAAAGATATAATTGCTGGATGTAATATAATATTAGATGATTATTTTGTAGTTGGTGACTTAGTAACATTTAATGATTTTACAGGTATAGTTTCTGAGTTTGGTTTAAAATCAACTAAGATAATTGGGTTTGATGGTACTGAATTAACTATAGCTAATAGAGAAATCTCTAAGATACAAAACTTATCATCAAATCCTACTTTATGGTATTTAAACATACCTGTAGCTTATGAAGTAAGTGAAAAGAAAGTAGAAAAAGTAATGCAATCAATTATTAAGAGATTAGAAGAAACTAAACTAACTCTCGAGACTCCTCAATATTTAGGTGTTAATAATTTTAATGAATCTAATGTTGATTATTTATTATTAATTAAGTGTAAGTCTGAAGATAGATATGTAATAAGAAGAGAAGCATTAAAAATAGTAAAGGAAGAATTTGATGAAAAGAACATCAAGATTCCTTATCCACAGGTGGAGATTCACAATGGAAAATAATTTTAAATTAAATGATAAAGTAATTATGAAAAAACCTCATGCATGTGGTAATAATGAATGGATTATTACTCGTGTAGGAGTTGATGTAAAAATCAAATGCTCTAAATGTAATCATGAAATTATGATGGATAGATTAGAGTTTAAGAAAAAATTAAAAGGAGTTATTAATGAAGAGAGTAAAGAAGATTAAAAATACTATCATGTTACATCCGATAATGTCTTTTATCATCTTAATGGCTGTGACTATTTTGTTAAGTGGTATTTTAGATTTATTTGATGTATCAGTTAATTATAGTAAGATTAATCCAAAAACTGGTGCAGTTGAAACTACATTAGTTACAATTGAATCATTATTAAATTTGAGTGGAGTTAAATATATATTCTCAAATACAGTTTCCAACTTCGTTAGTTTTGCTCCGCTTAGTATGTTATTAATCTTACTAATGGGTATTTCCATGATGGATGAAAGTGGATTCTTAGATACATTATTCTTCTTGGTTACAAGAAAGATGCCTAAGTATTTAGTTACATTCATTGTAAGTGTATTATGTATTGCTGTTTCAATAACAGGTGATATAAGTTTTATTATTATGATACCTTTTGCAGCTTTACTATTTAAATATGGTAAAAGAAATCCTGTAATTGGTATTGTACATGCATTTGCTTGTACGGGATTAGGTACAGGTATTCATGCAATAATCAGTAGTGTAGATTCTGCTTTATTAAGTACTACTACACAATCTGCTAATTTAATATCTACATCATATACAATTGGTTCATGGTCAACAGTATGGATCATGTTATTAGCTTTTGTTGCTGGTTCAATTATATTAACTTATGTAACTGAAAAAATTACAGCACCTGCTTTAGCTAAATATGAAGTAGATGAAAATGAAATAATTGAAGATAAAGATTATTTAACTAATAGAGAAAAAAGAGGATTGTTATTTGCATTCATTGGTGCAACTATATACATGATTATATTTATTTATAATATAATCCCTGGATTACCATTTGGTGGTAACTTACTTGATTATTCTCAAGCAAGATATATAGATAAATTATTTGGTGCTCAATCATTCTTTAACTCAGGTTTTGTATTTGTAGTAACATTATTATTCTTCATATGTGGTTTACTATATGGTATAGGTGCTAAGAAGATTAGTAATCATAGAGAATTATGTAATTTCTTATCACATTCATTAGATGATATAGGAAAGATTATAGTATTATTATTCTTTGCTTCAACATTTATATCAATAATTAAATATACAAATATAGGTGAAGTATTTACTGCATTCTTAGCAAACGTAGTTAATTATTCTGGATTTACTGGAATACCATTGATGCTATTAGTATTCTTCATTGGAGCATTATCAACATTGGTATTACCATCAGCTGTTACTAGATGGCAAATATTATCAGCAAGTGTTGTACCTTCAATGATGACAGCAGGATTTACTCCTGAAGCTGCACAATTAGTATTTACAGCTGGTTCTTCTTTAACATATATATTAACTCCAATTATGGCTTATTATGTTATATATATATCTTATATTGAAAAATATAATAAAGAAGGAACTGGAATTAGAAAAGGTAATAGTTATTTATTACCATACTCAATTGGAATTACAGCTATGTGGATAATCTTATTACTATTATTCTATGTAGTAAAAATTCATATAGGTGTACATACAGCAATGATCATTTAAAAGCAAGTTATCTTGCTTTTTTTGTTATTTTATTGCTAACTTTTACTTGATATATGGTATAATTATTACTAGGAGGAAATGGTATGAAGAAATTTGTCAAAACATTACTTGTTGCATTACTAGTTTTAATGCCAGTAACATTTGCTAGCGCAAAGAAAACAACTACTACAACTCAAGCAAGTACTGCTCCAGGTGTAGTAAATATATATGTATTCTATGGTGACGGATGTCCTCATTGTGCAGATTTAGAGACATATATCAAAACTACTTTAAGAAAAGATGAAAAAGTAAAAGATAAATTCCAAGTAGTTTATTATGAAGTATGGAATAAATCTAATGATCATTCACAAAATATTGAATTATTCAATGCTGTTGGTGAAGCTTTAGGAACTGAACCATCAGGAGTTCCATTCTTTGTAATTGGTGATCAATATTTCTCAGGATATGGTGAATCATATAATTCAACAATAGTACAAACTATTCTTGATGAAGCTAGCAACAGTAAATATGTTGATGTTGTTGGTAAATTAGTTGAACAAATGACAGTTAAACCTGTAGAATCAAATCCTGAAGCATCTATTGATTCAGAAGAAAACGAAAAGAAATCTAATACTGACATAGTTGGTATTATTATCTTAGGCGTAACTGTTGTTGTTGTATTAATAATTATCTTTACTAAGAATCCTGAAGAAGATGAAGAATCTGAAACAGAAGAAGTAAAAGAAGAAAAAGTACAACCTATTAAAGCTGAAGTAGAAGAAAAACCTGCTAAAGCAAAAACAACAACTAAAAAGACTACAAGTAAGTCTACTTCAACAAAGAAAAAAACAACTAAGAAAACTACAAATAAAAGTACAAAGAGAAAATAAAATAAGACACTTATAAGTGTCTTTTTTATTTGTTATTTAAGAATTCTAATATTTCATGAACTGGTATATCACGACTAACTTCATGTAATAAGTCATGTCTCATATTATTATATATTTTAAATCTGACATTCATGACATTATTTTCTTTATATCTTTTATCTAATAAATAAACATCTTTTCCAAATGATGTTACTGGATCATCTTTACCTGATAGTATTAATATTGGTAAGTTCTTATTTATAGCATTAACATTTTTCTTCTTACAACATTTATTTATTACATCATATAAAACATAATAACCTGATGTAGTTAATCTAGCTGATACGTAAGGATCATTTATACGTGATCTTATAAAACTTATATTACTACATAACCATGATGGAATTGATTTATCTTCAAATCTATCATTTAATTTAACTATAGTCTTATGATATAAGAATGTATTTCTATCATTCCAACCTTTACCTACTGCTAAACAAGATGCATAGAATTTACAAAAGTTCATATAAGTAGGATTGATGAATGCTGAACCTATAACTATCATACCTTTAACATTATCGTATTTATTTATATATAATCTAGTAATAAATGAACCAAATGAGAAACCTAATAAATAGATAGGTATATTTTTATATTCTTCCTGTAATTTATCTATATAGGTTTTTAAATCATCTGTGAAGTAGTTATATGTATTCTTTCTATCTTCATAGTAACCATATATATCAGATGATTTACCAAAGCCAATTAAATCTATACCGGCTATTGCATATCCTTCATCTTTTAGGATATTAGCTATATCCTCATAATTATCTATGTGGTCACCTAGACCATGAACTAATACTATAATTCCTTTTATATTATTTATAGGGAAAAATCTAGTATATACTTTAGTATGTCCATCGCTGGAAGTAAAACTATAATTATTCATACTATCACCATATTAATTATAATATAATTTTAATATTTGATTGTTAACTATTCTAATATTATCGTAAATTCCTTGTAAATTGGGATAATAAATAATAAAATTATTATAGGTGATAATATGGAAGATTATGAAAAATTTAAAATGAATAAAAGTAATGTTATCATGTTAGTTATTACTAGTATATTATTTATTATTTTATTAGTAGTAAGTGTTATGTTAGGTTTATCCTTAAAGAAGCCTAATCAAGGATTACCTTCATTAAATATTACTCAAGGAAGATATACAACTAGATCAACAACTGCAGGAACTGGAACAACAACTACTACAACCACAAAAGTAAGAAGAGAATCTTCTCCTTACTATGAAGTTGATGTAGATAGTTTATTGAATGATGAAATATATAAAAAGAGAGAATTATCTAGAGAAGAAGCATTAAAAGTTGGACAAGGTTTATTTGAAGTAGTTAATCCTTTATATGATTTTACTGATAACTCTTTATTTGATACAGAAGCTGTAGTTAACTCAGTTAAAGAGGGAGAAAAAGACATTGTTGAAAATAAAGGACATAAATATGCTGAACTATATAATTTTGATGCTTATGTTGATAAGTTCTTTACTAGACAAACTAAGAATATGCTTTTAAATTATAAGTATCAAGATGTAAGAGTATTTTATAGAGATGAAGATAAAACATATAGATTAGTTAATACTTATGGAAAAGCTAATATAGTAATAGTTGATTATGAATTAGTTGAAAATGGTAATTACACTATTAAATATAAAGTTAGATACTATAATAGTAATTATAAAGATATGGGTTATAGTGCTCCTAATTATTCATTTGTTACTGTTGAACTAGGATTTGAAGAAAGATGGAAGGTTAGATCATACAAGAGTCCATTGTATGATTAGGTGATAACATGATAGATCAAAATAAAAGATTTAATATAATAATGGCTGCTTTATCTATAGTATTTATTATAGTAATAGTTTATATTCTAATGTATATTAGAAATTTGGAATCAACTAATGTATTCTTTAATGAAAGTGAAATAAAGAATATAACTTGGAGTGATGATAATTCATCATTTAAGACTGATGGTAAAACATTTAATTTAACTATTGATGGAGTAGAAATATTTAATAATGAACCATTTAATTTAAATGTTCATACTGGTGAAATAGTTAATTCTAGATTATATTTAAGAACAGTTAATAGCAATAATATAATTATATGGTTTGATGAAGCTGAATATAAATTAGATAAAAAATAAAAGAACTCATAAGAGTTCTTTTTTATTCTTCAATTGGTTCTTCAGCTGGAGTAGTAGCTCCAGTTGTAGTACTTTCAGTAGTAGTACTTTCAGTAGTAGTTACTGAAGTAGTAGCATCTGGATTATAATGAGTTACTACATTTATTGTAATTGAGTTAATATCTTTTACTAATTTACCTTTAATAACATTTTGTCCAACTACAGTTCCTTCTGTTAGTGTAGAATCATATAATTCATCACCTTCATGAACATAGTTAACATACATTGTTATACTTCTTTGATCACACCAAGCTTTAACTTGTGATTGTGTTTGACCAGCAAAGTTAGGTACTGTTTCATTTCTTTCAACTGAATAATATCTTTCACCTATAATTGGTACTTTGTATTCTTTATTAGCTGAGAATGAGAATTCAGTAATCATATTAGCTTTCTTTTTACCTAATGTAACATTCATGGCATCTACTATTTCTTGTAATGATTGTGGATAGTATTGGAATGTATAAACATTAGATCTTAAGTTATTAACATACATTGTTAAGTCATATCCTGTTAATCTAGTTTTTTCAACATTTATTAATGTTCCATTGTTGGATTGAAGTGCAGTTTTAGCAACTCCATATAATGATAACATTTCTTTTGTTTGCATATTTGTATCTATATTAGGAGCAATAGTATCTAATATAGTATAGAAATCATTAACTGATGAAATATTCTTAATATTTTTAGCTATACCTTCAACAACTACTTGTTGATGTCTATTTCTAGCAAAGTCTCCATCAAGATATCCATGTCTATTTCTTGCATATGCTAATGCTTGTTCACCATTTAAATGTTGGTAACCTGTATCCATACATACAAGGTTTACCATATTTCTATGTGAGTCTGATTCACATAATTGGTTGTTATGTTTAGCTAAGAAACTCTTAACTGAAGGAACTTCAACATCTACATCAATTCCTCCAACGGCATTAACTAAGTCTACAACACCTTGGAAATCAACTTTAACATAATAATCTATACTTATTCCTGTTAAACTTTGTACAGTATTAATTACACATTTTGTACCATATGCTCCAGATGAATTTATCTTAGATGAATCACCATTTAAACATGCAATTGGTACATATGTATCTCTTGGAATACTGAATACTGTAGCATTAAGAGTATGTGGATTAAATGATATCATCATTAGAGTATCTCCATTGAATGAAGATGCTTTCTTTAATGTATCAGCTGTAGAATCTACACCCATGACCAATATAGTAAATGGATCTGTAACAGATGCAAAGTTTTCTATATAATCTTGGTTTTTCATTTCCTTTGAATATTCTTTTAATACTTTAGTTTCTTCTTTAATGTTTGCGTATCCATCATATACTGAATAAGTAATAGTATAGTTTGATGAAACAAACATACCATTTATTTTACCTGAGTATAAGTCTTCTAACATTTCAAAGTAATTACTATATTTTTCTATTTTAAGATTTAATTTTTCTTTATTAATTAATTCGTATGGAAGGATATAACCTTCTACATCAGTATCATTGTCGATAATACCTGTAATAAAAGTACCATCATTAACAAACTCTGTACTATTTAATGCTATAAGATTAGTGGTATAAATAACTGTATCCTTTGATAAGGAATCCATTGATCCTAATATTCTATTAATAGTCATTGAACCAATAATACATCCTGCTGATATTAATATTACAAATAGTGAAGAAAAGTATACGGTAAATCTTTTCTTTCTCAATAGTAATAATAAATCTATAAATCCATATAGTAATAAGATTAATCCTAATACTACTAGTACGATTATTCTTATTGTTGTTTCTATTCCTTCAAGTCTTAGTGCATTTATTATAAATATTATATAAGATACTAGAAAGATTAAGAATGATGTAATATAAACTAATCTTGTACTTAAATTTGTTCTCTTAAATTTGTTCCATAATACCTTCATATCATCTTCTCCTATAATACAAGATTATACTACTTTATAAATAAAAAAACCACTCATTCGTGGTTATTTGTTTTGCATTCTTTTATAAGTTGTTTTAGTTTTGCGATTTGATTTCTTATTGAATTTCTTTTTTGATTCAACTACTTTATGAGTATCTTGTGACATTCTGATACCTTTATCGTAATCATATACAAAACCTAATCCAAAAATATCTGATCTAGTTGGAAAATTCATAGGTGTCTCCTTTCTTGTTAAACATATTATAGTTGTTATATATACCAATTTCAACAATAATTTGTTATAATTACTATGGAAAGAGGCAATATTTATGAACAAGAAGAAGATAATTGGCATTGCTTTAATAATATTTATTTTTATAGGTTTAAGTATAACTGTTGCATATATTTTTAATGAATTAAAAAATGAACATGATATAGAAATTCAAAATATTGAAACCACAGATGCTAAAAAATTTAAAGCAGAGTATGAGTCAATTAATGGACAAGAAATAAAAGAGGGTATTGTTGCTAGAAGTGTAAGTATTGATGATAATAATCCTATCAGATATGCTAAAGCAAGTGATATAGTAAGTAAGATAGATAATAATGAATCTTTTGTTGTATACTTTGGATTTGATACATGTCCTTGGTGTAGAAGTATTATAGAAACACTAATTAATACTGCAAAAGATAATAATGTATCTACTATCTATTATGTTGATGTAAAAAACATTAGAGATGTATATTCATTAAATGATGAACATGAGGCAGTAAGAACTACTGAGGGTACTGAAGGCTATTATGAATTATTAAAAAGACTTGATAGTGTATTAGATGATTATTCACCTTTAACATATGAGAAAAAGGTTAAGAAAAAGAAGGTAACTGTTGAAGTTCCTGTTAATGAAAAAAGAATATATGCTCCTAATATAGTATTAGTTAGAGAAGGTAAACCAGTTGTTATGACAACAGGTATATCTGATGAATTAACTGATCCTTATATGGAATTAACAGATAGTATAAAAAACTATACTAAAGAATCATTTGATAAATTATTTAAACAATTTAATCAATCAACAACTACAACTAATTCATATGTTTGTACTGGAGAAAGTAATTGTTAATAAAAAATAGGACTAATTTAAGTCCTATTTTCTTTTGAAAGCATTTATTAATTTTTCTTTAAAATTTTGCTTTTTACGATAGTTTAATTCATTTTGTAGATTCTTTAATTTAATCTTTCTCATATCTAGTTTATATGCAGCCTTTTCAATCTTCTTTTGTTGTTCAATTATCTTATCTCTTAATTGAGATAATCTATTATATATTTTAATATTAGGGAATGATTCTACTAAACGTCTATATAACATATTGTAGTTATCAATAACTGTCTTTTTAACTAAAGTAGTTATTTTTTCTGTATTATCTTCCTTAACATTATCTGAGATATGTTTAAAGTTGTTAATAATTTTAAATGATATTGCTAAATCTATAATAAATATTAATAATAATGATAAGTCAGTTATCTTTAATACTTGTGTAGATAAATTTAAATTATCAAATAATGTTCTAAAGTATGGATTTATAATCATTAAAGTTGCAGTACAACCTGCACCAAATCCTAATGAACATAGTAAACATATTCTACCATTTAAGTTTAGGAACATTTTTGAATAATCCCACCATCTAGTGTGGAATTGTTTTTCCATAAACCAAGATGTGAAATATTCAAGTATTGAACAAATTAAAGTAGTTCCTAAGAATATATAGATTATATTTAATATAGTATTATCGGTATTATTAGCTAAACCGGTAAAGAAGATAGTTGCTATAAATCCTCCAACTCCATATATAGGTAGAATTGGACCAATTAAGAATCCACGATTTATTAATTTATGATGTTCAAATAATGATAGTATTACTTCCCATATCCAACCAATAAATCCATATATGAAAAATAATAATATTATTTCTAAGTAATTAAACATTTTTATCACCAAGCAATATTATAGCATATTATTAATTATTTTGTTTTAAAGTAATTATTTATTTGATATAATGAAGATGGTGAATGGGTATGAAAAAATTTATAAACTTTATTAAAAAACCTAAGAATTTATATATGTCTATTGCAGTAATGCTTATTGTAGTAGTTGGTTTAACATCTGTATCTTTTTCATACTATATAGAAGATACTTCTAATGGATCTCAAATAATGAAACTTAATAAGATTAATACTTTCATTCAATCAGATGATTTAAAGAGTGATGAAATAACTCTTACTGCTTATGGTGAAAAAACTATTACAATTAATGTAATTAGTAATAATCCATATAACAATGATTTTATAATATTTCATACTAATGAAAATGTTAAAGTTACAGCTAATAAGAAGATAATGAAAAACATTGAATCTATGAGTGTACAAACTTATGATTTGACTTTTACAAATACTAGTGAAGAAATACAAGTTGATAAACTTGGTATAAAAAATGGTTATACAGGATCAGATATAGAAATAGATGGAATACAAATAAAATAAGGAGTGATTACTCCTTATTTTTTATTTTCATAAAAGTGTTTCCATAGGTCATCTATATCATATGAATGATATGAACCATATCTTTTATTTATATAATCATCAAATGATTCTATTACCTTTGCAGGATTACCAGCTACTACTGAATTAGGTGGAACATCTTTAGTTACTACTGAACCAGCAGCAACTACAACATTATTACCTATAGTAATACCACCTAAGATAGTTGAATTGCATCCTATAAAAACATTATCCATGATTTCTATAGGCTTCATTAGTGTTGGTACCTTTTTATCTGGATACATATAATTTATACCTAAATCAAATACATCATGTGTAACAAAAGTTACATTAGAAGTGATTATTACATTATTATGTATTTTAATTAATTTAGGATCAGATGGTATGAATCTTGGTTGGAAGAAAACGTTTTCACCCATCTCTTTAAATATATTATGTTTCTTTATATATTTATTTCTTTTATCTGAATTAATCATTAAAGCAATTCTTAATCTTCTTAATTGATTCTTAGTCCAAGGTTTCATCTTATCACCACTTATATTATATCATGTCTAATTTAAATATGTTATAATATTAATTAGGTGATAAATATGAAAGACATTTCATTCATTGTACCATGTTATAATTCACAAGATTATATGGAACATTGTATAGATTCTTTACTACCTGGTGGAGAACAAATAGAAATAATAATTATAGATGATGGATCAAAAGATAATACTGCAAAGATAGCAGATAAATATCAAAAGAAATATCCTAAGATTGTTAAAGTTAGACATCAAGAAAATGGTGGACATGGTGAAGGTATTAATCAAGGAATAAAGATGGCTGAAGGTAGATACATCAAAGTTATAGATTCAGATGACTGGGCAGATACTAAAGCTTATAAAACTTTATTAAAAAGAATACCTAAGATTGATACTGATGTTGTAATCATGAATTATGTATATACTTATACTGATGGAAGAAAGAATCAAACAATAGATTATTCTAACGTCTTCCCAGATAATGTTGATTGTACTTGGGATGATATTAAGAGATTTAAAGTACAACAATATTTAACTCTACATTCAATGATGTATAAGAAGGAAACTATTTTAAAAGCTAAGATGAAATTACCTAAACATACATTCTATGAAGATAATTTATTTATCTATTTAGCTTTAAAATATGTTAATACAATTCATTATATGAATTTAGATTTCTATCATTATTTTATTGGTAGAGAAGATCAATCTGTTCAAGAACCTCAATTAATAAAGAGAAGTTCTCATCAAGCTTTAATATCAACATTAGTTGGTCAAGCTTATGATTTAGAAGATATAACAAATAAAAAACATAAGAAAGTTATGCTAAGACATTGTTCATTAATTATTTCTTTAGGATGTGTATTCTCAAGATTATCTAAGACTAAAGAAGGAGAAGAACAATTTAAAAAGATTTGGACAGATATTAAAGAAAAGAATCCAATTATTTATAAAAAAATGCACAAATTAACAACTATGGCTGGATGGTCATCTTTACCTGGTAGACTAGGTAGAGCTATGGTCATAGGTGGTTATAGATTTGCACATTCAATTGTTAAATTTAACTAAAGAAAAAAGATATCTTCAAGATATCTTTTTTTTAATTAAGTATTTAAGAAATATTAATATAATAAATTAAAAGATTTTTAAGGGGGGAAAAGAAATATTTTAAGGTTTTTGGTTGTCATATTAATACCTCTTAAATAACTTTTCTTCTCATAAGAATGAGTCACTTATAAACTTTCGTTTATTTCTTAAATAAAAATTAAATTGTCTTCATATTCATTATACTTTGGAATATAACCTAGCACTTATAATCGCGATTATAAGTATATGACGCTAGTGAAATAATAAGCAACGAATACCTACGATTACCTATTATTTCCGCATATGACTATACATCACATAAATCTTACAGGTCATCAGTGCATTCACACTCACTTTTTATTATATTTTCTTTGATGGCGTTGCTGTTATCCAATGTTGTAAACTCACGAAACTACTCCAAACAAAATATTAACTTTACTATCCAAACTTTATAATATTCAGTAGATCAGCTGTTAAAGCGGTTATTGAGATCTTTTATCGTGAATATTCTAATATTTTAATAGTTTTGTTACCATCTATTATTATAATACTATGTTTATAATTTGTTGTCATATAGGTTTGTAAAATTTTACAAGGGTGTACAATAAATTTTACACACATAAAAAAACATAAGAATTAGTAATCCTTATGTTTATAAAATACTATTGATAATATATAAGATATTATTAAGAATAGTGTTACTGTTATACCTAGAACTTGTAACCCATATGTTTGGATAAAGTTAAGTCCTCCAGCTAAGTCTAATGTTATATTAGAAGTGTTGATATATACAGATAGTATAGAACCAATTCCTAATAATAACATTACGATACTCATTAATACTAATCTTGATTTTTCACATCCAAATTTATATATAACTGGATAAAAAAATGAATCAACTATTAAGGCACCAGCTTCAGTCATGAAGAAGTACTTTAACATATCAGTATTTAATCCATTGAAACCAGGATGTATTATTACACTTATTAACCAGTATATTAATAATCCTATATATGTAGATATTAATAATAATATAATTGTAAATAAATATTTAGCTAATACTATTTGTTTTCTTGAAAGTGGATAACTTAATGTATAACTTTCAGTATTATAGAATTCATCAGTTTGGAATGTGTTAATACCTGATGATAATAACATAACAGGTAGTGAACATACAGCAAGTAAATAATTACCTAATGCTACACTTATTAACAATGATCCTATAAATAATATTATTAGATTCTTCCAAGTACTTTTAATAAAAAGTAAATCTTTAATTATTAGACCTCTCATTATACACCTCTTATATATAAAAGCATGATATCATCTAATGCTGTTATTCTCTTTATATATTTTTCATATTTAGTTTTCATATTCTTTTTATGAATTAATACTTGGTAATCTATCCTATTTTCTTTATATCTAATAATATCTTTTTTAGCTATATTTTTTAATTCTTCTTTATCTACATCTAATACTATATAATCATCTTTTATTTCTTTTAATGGTTTATCAAATATTATTTCACCTTTAGAAATAAATATTACATTATCAGCAATATGTTCTAGATCAGATGTTATATGTGTAGATAATAAAATTGAATTATCATTATTATTTACAAAGTCTTGGAATAAATCTAATACTTCTGATCTTATAACTGGGTCTAATCCTGAAGTAGGTTCATCTAGTATTAATACTTTTGGATGATGACATATAGCAGTTATTATTTCTAATTTCTTTTTCATACCAGTAGAAAGTTTTCTTATTTCTTTCTTCAAAGGTAAATTGTATTCTTCTATATATTTAAAGAATAATTTTTGATCCCAATTCTTATAAATATTTTTCATGATTAAGTTTAAATCTTTAATATTATATGTTTCTATAATAAATGAATTATCATATACAACACCTATATCATCTTTTAAACTATTATCATATTCTTTATTAAATAGCTTGACTTCACCTGAATCTTTAAACATAGCACCTAATATACATTTAATAAGTGTAGTTTTACCAGCTCCATTTTCACCAATAAGACCAACTATCTTTCCTTTAGGCACTTCTATGTTAACATTCTTTAATTGGAAGTCATCAAAACTCTTGTTTAAATTCTTAACTTCAATGTTCATATTATTACTCCTTATGTTGATTATAACATATATTATAATTGTTATTTACGAACTTTACTTATAATATACTTGTATTTTTTATTATTATAATGTTATAATCTAATTGCAGTGTGCCTACTGCATATTTTATTTTTAAGACAAACTTATCAATTATGATAAGTTTTTTTATGTTATAATTTTAATAGGTGATAATATGATACTACCTAAGTATGAAAAAATGTATGATGATTTTATTAACAGGTATGAAGAAATACATGTATGTCCTTGGCATGAAATGTCTAAAGAACAAACTGAGGCTTTATATTTAGGATATATATCTAATAATGATGTATTAGATGACTATCAATATTATTACATGGCTAATTATATAGTCACTAGATTATCTGGCATAAGTGATGCACATACTACTGTTAATTTAAAGAATACAGGAAGTTTTCCATATCTATTTAAAATAATAGATGGAGAAGTATTTGTAGTAGGTGTATTTGATGAAGAAGAATTATTATTAAGTAAACTAGTATCTATAAATGGTATTGATATAAATAAAATAATTGCTGAAATAGCTAATATTATTCCGTGTGGTAATGAAGGATGGCTAAGATTTAAAGTTGAAAACTTTTTACCATCAATTGGAAATATGCTATCTTTACCATCGTTACATGGAGAGCCTGCTATTACATATAATTTTATAGATAAAAATGGTAATAGAGTAGATAAAGAATATAATACTTATGAGAAGTTTTATAGAAAAACAAATAAAAGAATAGATATACCTATCAGACATGACAATTTATATTTTGAATTTAATGGTGATGCTATATATTTTGTTTATAATTCATGTCTTAATGATGCGTGTGTTAATATGAAAAAAGTGTTAGATGAATTAGATTTTCATTTATTAAATGGACATTATAATAGATTTATTATTGATTTAAGAAATAATGCAGGTGGTAATAGTAATAATAATCTTCCTATTATAGATTTCTTAAAAAGACATGATGAATTAGAAATAATTACATTAACCAATAATGCAACATTCTCGTCAGGTAGATTTATGTATGAAGCATTAAGAAATTTAGGGACAATAGCTATTGGTGAAGAGCCAGGAACACCAATAAATGCTTTTGGTAATGTTTATATAAAAGAGAAAGAAGATAATAGGAAAAGAAGAAAGCAAGGATTAGAGCAAATTCAATCAACTATAGTACATAAAATTAGTAGTAGGTATTTCTATTTTGATGAAGAATATAAACTTCATATTGCAATGTCTAAAAAGGAATATGATGATATGCCTAATGCTTGGAAGATAACAGACTTTAATCCACCTGATATAGAAATAAAACCAACACTAGAAGACTATATTAATAATCGTGATTCTGTTATGGAATGTGCAATAAAAAGAGAGTATAATAAAGTAAATAAGGAGAGATAATATGAGAGTTACAATTAGTTCTTCATCAAGTACAAACATTGATCAAAAGTATTATGATGAATCTAGAAAAGTTTTAGAATATTTGGCTGATGAAGGCTTTGATTTAAATTGGGGATCAGCAGACTATTCTATTATGGGATTATGCTATGAAGTATTTAGAGATAAAGGTAGAAATATATATGGATATACTTCTGAAAAATATAAAAGTGATATAGAAAGATTACCAGATGCTACTCATACAGTATATGAAGATACATTTGATTTAAAGAAGCATATATTTACTGATGCTGATTTAGTTTTAATATTACCAGGAGGAACTGGATCTATATCTGAATTCTTTGCATACTTAGAAGAAATTAGAAGTAATGATAAAGATACTAAATTAGTTGTTTATAATGTTGATCATCAATATGACTGTATAAAAGTATTAATTGATTCATTAATAAAAGAAGGATTTAATAAAGAATCAATATATGATTACTATGAAGAAGCTTCATCTGTAGAACAATTAAGAGAAATAGTTGAATCATTAAAGAATAGTAAAACTAAATAATAAAGGACTTCTATTTACATAGAAGTTTTTTTATTGTCTATTAACCATAGATTTTCCAAATTCCACGTTTAGTTCGTGTTATAATTTTCATGTAATTGATAATATGAAAATGTACTGTAGGAGGTATATTTATGAATCAAAAGAAAATCGGACAATTTATTAAAGAAAGGAGAAAAGAGAAAAAACTTACTCAAGAAGAATTAGCTGATAAAATAAGAGTAAGTAATAGAACTATATCTAAATGGGAAAATGGTAATAGTATACCTGATTATTCTATTATTAATGATTTATGTGTTGCATTAGATGTGTCTGTAAATGAATTATTATCAGGTGAAAAGATTAATAAAGATGATTATCAAAAGAGATTTGAAGAAAACTTTTTAAAGACTATGAAATATAATAATAAAAAGATTAATCATTCTACAATTAAAATTGCTATAGCATTTATTATTGTATTGCTCGTTTGTTTATATTTTGGATATAAAGCATTTGTTATTAATGAATTAGAAATTGACAATTATAAAGAATTTTATAAAATCTATAATAATGAAGAAAATAAATCTACTTATATTAAAGAAGATATTAAGAATGATGTAGAGCCAAATAACAAAGTATCTTATAATGGTTATTATGATGTTGAATTTTATTTAGACCCTGAATATAAATTAACTAATGACATTAATGAAGGTGCAGAAATACTATATGATACATATGTTAAGAAAGAAAATGGAGAAATAGTTGGAACATATCAAGTAGATGTTTATAGTGGACCAATAACATTTGACGAAATATCATCTAATCAAGTTCCGTATAATTCATCTTTAAGAATACAAAAAAAATATGGTATTTATAATATAGTTGATTTTTATGAATATTATTTAAATATGAAATCAGTTAATATATTTTCTTCATTAGATGAAATAAGAATGTATGCATCAGCAGCTGGAGCTTTTCTTGGTTTATATCAAAATGGTACTGAAGTTCATGGTTTAAGAGGAGATTTATACGGGCTATATGGCATATATAAATATGAAGAAGTAGATGATGACGAAAAAGGTTATTATTCTACAGATGTATATTTATATAATTTAGAAAGAAATAGTAGATTAGAAGCAAGAATAACAATTGATAATATTTCATATAATGATTTTAAAGAAGAAGTTAATAATTTTATTCGTAGTGTAAAATTTCAAGAAGGGAGATAATATCTCTTTTTTTGTGCAACAAATTAAATAATAATGTTATTGAATAACATTATAAATAAGTTATATAATATATATAGGTGATAAAAAATGATTGAAACAATTAAAAAAAGTATGAAAGGTATGATTCTATATACAATCATAATGCTAGTAATTGGAATAATCTTAGCTGTTAATCCAGGTACATCAATAGATATTATGAATATGTTTATTGCTGTTATTGCTATGTTAATAGGTGGATATTTTGTATATGATTATATAAGAACTCCAAGAGAGAATAAATTATTATCATTCTCATTAGCATTTGGTATAGTTTTAATTGGTATAGGATTATTTATATTTGTTAATCCAACAGCATTAACTAAACTTGTAGTTAAATTAGTTGGTATTGTATTAATAGTTAAAGCTATATATAAATTACAAATAGCATTAAATATTAGAAAGATAAGTAAAGCATGGAAATATAATTTATTAGTTGCATTATTAACATTAACTATGGGATTAATAATGATTATATATCCAGATGGAACAGTTGAATGGTTCTTAAGATTAATTGGTATTATTATTGCATTAGGTGCAATTGGTGAATTAATTGAATCTGCTTATGTAATGGGTACTATTAAAGAAATAAAAGAAGCTATAACTGATGATTCAAAAGTAATACCATTCGAAGAAAAATAATTGATTTTTAATTATTATAATAGTAATATATAGATAACTTGATGAAGAGGACATAGTTATTTAACAAGTATTAAAGAGAGTCTATGTTTGGTGTGAATAGATAATATAAGTAAATAATTCCTACCTCGGAGAGATTAGTAAACTAATCCGTATGATCTGCGTTAAAGATAAATAAGTTAAATAAAGGATGGTACCGTCGTGAGACTCTTTGGGTATTATCCTTTTTATTTTTATAAGGAGGAAATATAAATGGGAAATAAAGCAATTACAGAAAGAGATAAAGATTTTGCTCAATGGTATACAGACGTAGTAAGAGCTGCTAAGTTATGTGATTACTCATCAGTAAAAGGTTGTATGGTAATTGAACCTAATGGTTATGCTATTTGGGAAAAGATGCAAGAAATATTAGATAAGAAGTTTAAGGAATTAGGACATGTTAATGTAGCAATGCCAGTATTTATTCCTGAAAACTTGCTTAAGAAAGAAGGAGAACTTGTTCAAGGTTTTGCTCCTGAAGTTGCATGGGTTACTCAAGGTGGTTCAAAAGACTTAGAAGAACGATTAGCTTTTAGACCTACATCAGAAACATTATTCTGTGATTATTATAAAGATCATATTTCATCATATAGAGATTTACCTAAATTATATAATCAATGGTGTAATGTAGTTAGATGGGAAAAAGAAACTAGACCATTCTTAAGATCTA
Organism: uncultured bacterium; assembly: GCA_946643435.1. Taxonomy (GTDB): domain Bacteria; phylum Bacillota_I; class Bacilli_A; order RF39; family UBA660; genus UBA6985. The sequence continues at coordinate 23,216 of CAMPCD010000001.1, read as the reverse complement.
GAGAGTTCTGGTGGCAAGAAGGACATACAATTCATGCTACAGAAGAAGAAGCCAAAAAAGAAACTGATCAAATGATGGAAGTATATAGATGGTTCCATCATGAAATACTTGCTATTCCATCTGTAACTGGTGTTAAGACTGAAAAAGAAAAGTTTGCAGGTGCTGAATATACATTAACTAATGAAGCATTAATGTATAATGGTGTAGCATTACAATCAGGTACTTCTCATTACTTTGGTCAAAAGTTTGCTAAAGCATATGATGTTAAATTTTTAAATAAAGATAATAAACAAGAATATGTATATCAAACATCATGGGGAACAACTACAAGAATGATTGGTGGATTAATCATGGTTCATTCTGATGACTATGGTTTAGTTCTTCCTCCAAGAATCGCTCCTAAGCAAGTAGTAATTATTCCAATTGGTGATGATGAAAAAGTAGATAAGTTATGTAATGAATATAAAGATAAATTATCTAGAGCAGGTATTGATTGTTATATTGATAATACAGATAAATCTCCAGGATTTAAATTTGCTGAAGCAGAAGTAAATGGTATACCTGTAAGAATTGAAGTAGGTGCAAGAGATTTAGCTGAAAATAAAATAACAGTAGCTAGAAGAGATACAAGAGAAAAACTTACTACTGAAGCTGATACAGATATAGTTACATATGTAAAAGTATTATTAGATACTATTCAAAGAGATATGTATGATAGAGCTAAAGAAAGAAGAGATAAATTAACTTTTGAAGCTCATAACTTAGAAGATATGGAAAGAATCTTAAATACTCAACCAGGATTTATTCATGCTATGTGGTGTGGAGATGAAGCTTGTGAGAACAGGATTAAAGAGATTAAAGGTTGTAAGTCTCGTTGTATAGTGGAAGATGGAGAAAGAATAGATGATAAATGTGTATGCTGTGGTAAAGAAGCTAAGCATCATGTTATTTGGGGAATACAATATTAGTTGTATTCTCTTTTTTTATATGTTATCATATATGTGAAACAAAAAAAGAGATAATCATAAAAAAGTTTCACATGTAAGAAGGTGATATTATGAGCACTAGTGAAGAAATAATTGTGTTAATGCGAGAAAAGCAAACACTAGAACAAGAATTAGATAAACTTATTTACGGTTCAGTTGAAGTAAGAGAAAGTAAGGATGGAAAATATATTTATTCTCATTACCGAGATAATGGAATAACTTTAACTAAATATGTAGGAGAATATTCTGATGATTTATATAATTTAATTATTAATAATAATATCAAAGCAAAAGAAATTAAAAAGAGATTAAGAACTATTAATAATAAGTTAAATAGTTTTAAGGTATATGAAAGTATAAAAGATTTTAAGTATGGGTTAAATGTTGATTTCGCTAAGTCTAATATTGTTAATATGATATACGATCAATCAATAGTCGAAGGTATTGCTACAACATATTTAGATACTGAAGAATTAATTGAAAATGGCAAAGTTAGAAATATGAATCAGGAAGCTGTACTTAAAATAACAAATCTAAAAAGAGCTTGGGATTTTATATTAAATGAATATATATTAACTCTAACTACAACATTTGATTTAATATCTAATGTTAATAAAATAGTTGAATCTAATTTTTATTATGATGCAGGAGTTATAAGAAGTACACCAGTTAAGATAAGTGGTACTAAATGGTTACCAATATTACCTAATAAAGAAAATATAATAGATGATATAAATCATATTATTAACTCTAATAAATCTAAAGCTGATATAGCTATAGATCTATTACTATATATATGTAAGACTCAAATATTTAAAGATGGAAATAAAAGAACAGCATTAATTATAGCTAACCATTATTTAATATCACACGGAAAAGGTTTATTAATAATAGATGCAGATAATTCTAATAAATATAAAGATTTATTAATTAATTATTATGAAACAAATAAGAAGAAAGAAATATATGATTTTTTAATTAAAGAATGTTATATTCCTTTAAAGTGATATGGTATAATAGATAATACTTGTATAAAAAGAAAGTAGGTGAATAAATGAAAGCTATTATTGCTGAAAAACCAAGTTTAGCACGTAATATAGTTGCTGCAATTGGTAATATGAAACAACAACAAGGATATTACATCAATGATGAGTATATAGTAACTTATGTATTTGGTCATTTATTTACTTTAGCTGATATAGAGGATTATCACGGATATGAAGGTGATGGTAAATGGAGTATGAAGAATATTCCATGTTATCCAGATACTTTTAAATTTAATTTAAAGAAGGATGCTACTAAACAAGTAGATAAAGGTATAGAAAAACAATTTAACATAATTAAAAGTCTTATCAATAGAGATGATGTTGATAACATTATTAATGCAGGCGATGCTGACCGTGAAGGTGAAGTTATAGTAAGATTAATAATTATTAATGCACTTGAAGATAAGAATAAACTTAAAACAAGATTATGGTTACCAGATCAAACACCTGAAACTATTAAAGAAGGTTTAAGTGATTTAAAAGAAGATAAGGAATATGATAATCTTGCTAATGAAGGATTTGCACGTACATATATAGATTGGTTATATGGAGTCAACTTAACTAGATATGCTACTTTAAAGACAGGTACATTATTAAGAGTAGGTAGAGTAATAGTACCAATAGTAAAAGCTATATATGATAGAGATATGGCTATAAGGAACTTTGTATCTGAAATCTATTATGGAATAACATCTAATGAAATAACTAATGGTGAATATGTGGAATTGAATTCTAAAGAAAAGTTTGATAAGAATGAACAAAATAAAGCTTTAGAGTTATGTAAAAAATATAATGAGGCAGATGCTATTGTTACAGAAAAAAAACAAAAGAAGGATAGCATGAATCCTCCTAAGTTATTCTCGTTAACTAAGTTACAAAATTATTTAGGTAAGAAATATAAAATGAGTATGGAAAAATCATTAGCTATTACTCAAGGATTATATGAAAAAGGTTTCTTAACTTACCCAAGAACAAATTCAGAATATTTAGCAGTTGCTGAAAAAGATAAGATTAAAAAGATTATCAATAATATTAAAGAAATAGGTTATCCTGTTAAGTTTATTGATAAGAAGACTATCTTTGATGATAGTAAGATTGAATCACACTCAGCATTAACTCCTACATATAAGATTCCTGATCCTAAGAATTTATCTGAAGAAGAAAGAATTGTATATCAAACTGTATTTAAAAGATTTGTAGCAGTCTTCTGTGCAAATGAATGTATTGTTCAAAAGACTGAAATTAAAATCATGGTTGGTGATTATGAAGAATTTAATTTAAAGGGTATGATGATACTTGAACCAGGTTGGACTAAATATGAAGAACCAAATTCAAAAGATAAGATATTACCTAACTTAAATATAGGTGATAAGGTAAATCATATCTTTAAGCCTAAAGAAAAAGAAACAACACCACCTAAACACTATACAATTGAAACATTAAATAATTATTTAAAGAATCCATTTAAAGAAGACAAAAAGAAATTAGAAGAAGACACTAATGAAGAAATAGATGATGTAGAAGAATATAAAGCTATATTTGAAGGATTAGAATTAGGTACTGAAGCCACAAGAACGGGTATTATTGATAATGCTCGTAAGAGTAAATATATAGAATTAAAGAAAGATGTATATTACATCTTACCTGATGGTGAATACTTAATTGAGTCTTTAATACATATGGGTATATCGATGGATAAATATAAAACATCTGAATTAGGTAAAGCTTTAAAGAAAGTATTCCATGATGAGATAACAGTTGATGATTCAGTTAAACTTGCTGAAAAAGAAATAAGTGAAGTTTTTGATAAAAAAGATGAAACTCCTTTCTTTGGTGATGTAGTTGGTACATGCCCTTACTGTGGAAAGAATATGAAAATAACAAAATATTCATATGCATGTGAAGATTATAAAGAATGTAAGTTTAATATTAATTATTATATTTGTAAAAAATATATAACAAAAGATATATTTGACAAGTTAATTAAAGATGGAAAAACAGATTTGATTAACGGTTTTACGTCGAAACAAGGCAAGGAATTTAGTGCTATGTTGACACTTGAAAATAAAAAAATAAATTTTTTATTTAAATGATTGACAAGGATGTTATATAAGTATATAATGAAGATACTAAGTAAGTTAAATGTTATTTAAAAGATAATTTATTAGTATGATTAATTACTTTATATTTTATCTTGTTAGGAAAGTAAATGATGTCTTGATTTAGTTCAATTCAGTTCGTTTCATCCTATTGAAGAATGCCAAGAGGTTGTAACTGTTACTTAGTATATGATCATATTAGAGAAAGATACTCTATTTTAAAGTTGCAAGATATGGATAGTAACTGATAATTATTATTTATGTTTATTCACTAAAAAACTCAAAAAACTTTGGTTTATCAGGCCAGAGTTTTTTTGTGGTTGTATTTACTTTTTTATATTGTGTTGTTATAATTTTTATAGAATAGAGGGATTATATATGGCTAAGAAGAAAACAAGGAAAAAAACAATAAATAATGTTAATAATGATGTATCACCTATTATGATGGCAGCTATATTAATAATTTTTATTATAGGTATGGTATTCGTTACATTCTTTGGAATGAAACTAACTGCACCTTCATATAAGTTCTTTTCTAAATATAATACTAAGATAAATAATAATTTAAGAAATATTTTAAAAGAGCAAAGAGAAATGGATGAAAAGATTAAAGAATTATCTATAAATGGTGATTTTAAATTTGATGATCCATGTGTAATTAAGAATCCATATAAACTTAATCCATTAACAGCTGTAATTATATTTAATACAGAAGAAGAAACTAGAGTAGAAGTTTCTATTAATGATGAAGTAAAAACTAAAGTTGAAAGAAGTAAATATCATATAATTCCTTTATATGGATTATATTCTGATTCATTAAATACTATTACTTTAAAATTAGAAGATGGTTCAACTCATAGTTTTGATTTACAAATAGAAGCATATGATAATAACATTTATTCATTTGATGTTAAATCTCAAATAGGTAAGAATGATATTTATTATATGGTAGGAAATGTAAATGAAAATGATTCTAAGTTAAGAGGTTTTGATAGACTTGGTAATATGATTAGTTATATATCATTTGATTATATAGGTGGATTAACATTATATAAGAATAAGATGTCTATAGCTTATAATCAAACTAAAGATGTACCAAATGATTTAAGATTAGATATTGATTATATGGGAAGAATATCATATATAACATCTAATACAAATGAAATAAACTATGAACCAAATATATCGGGTGACTTAATAGACTTCGTTGGTTCATCATATTATCTATATTCAGATATGATAAGTAATTATACTTTCGATGATGTAGTATCAAATGATTCATATGATCCTGTTATTAATGAATTAGATATAGATAAGTATGAAGATAAATTAATTAAAGCTGATACGTATAAAGGAGAATATGCAATTTCATACATGGAAGACTTTATAGGTTATAAGATTGATAAACCTGGTAAATTATTAATAGTTACAAGTGAAGGACACTTATATGCATATAATATGGATACTAAAGGAATAATTAGACAACAATTCATGGGAAATAAAGCTTTATATGCTGAAATAGATGGTACTATTTATTCACTTAGAACTACATTAGTTGACTAAAAGAGTAGAAATACTCTTTTTTTATTGACATTTATAAATCAGTTGATTATAATTAGATTGTATACAATTAATTAAAGGAGAAAATAATTTTATGATATATGATTATAAAGTAAAAAGAAGAGATGGATCTGAATATGATTTATCTGAATTAAAAGGAAAGGTTGTATTAATAGTTAATACAGCTACAGGATGTGGTTTTACTCCACAATATGAAGGATTAGAAAATTTATATAAGAAATACCATGATAAAGGTTTAGAGATATTAGATTTTCCTTGTAATCAATTTGGTCATCAAGCTCCTGGAGATGATAATCAAATACATGAATTCTGTACTGCTAATTATAAAACTACATTTGATCAATTAAAGAAGATTGATGTAAATGGTAAGAATGCTGTTCCATTATATAAATATTTAAAGAAACAAAAACATGGTTTATTAAGTAATATTAAATGGAATTTTGAAAAATTTTTAGTTGATAGAGAAGGTAATGTTGTTGAAAGATATTTACCAACTACTACACCAGAACAAATCGATGAAAAGATAGGTGAATTAATAAATGAATAATGAACTAAAACTAGAAAATCAAATATGTTTTCCTTTATATGCTGCATCTAAGGAAATAGTTAGATTATATACTCCATATCTTAAAGATATAGATCTAACATATACTCAATATATAACTATGATGGTTATGTGGGAAGTAAAAGAAATAAATGTTAAAGAATTAGGAAATAAATTATTCTTAGACTCTGGTACTTTAACACCATTATTAAAGAAACTAGAAAGTAAAGGATATGTTGAAAGAAATAGATTATCTAGTGATGAAAGAAACTTAATAGTTAAAGTAACTGAAAAAGGCTTGGAATTACAGGACATGTGTAAAAACATTCCTGGATGTGTAGCTGGATGTGTTAATATAACTAAAGAAGAAGCAGAAAACTTATATAAGACATTATATAAAATATTAGGTAATATAAAGGAGGATTAATATGAATATTACTAAAGAAGAATTTGAAAAGAAAGTAATTGAAGGAAAAGAAGAATGTATAGTTGATTTCTATGCTGATTGGTGTGGACCTTGTCAAATGATGATGCCAGTTATGGAAGAAATTAGTAAAAATAAAACTGTTTATAAAGTTAACACTGATGATGAAGATGAATTAGCATTCTCTTATGGGGTTATGTCTATTCCATGTATTATTTCATTTAAAGATGGAAAAGAATATAAGAGACATATTGGTGTAGGATCTAAAACAGATATAGAAGAATTACTTAAGTAATTCTTTTTTTTGACAAACAAATTAAAAGGTATATAATATTCATTGTTCAAAAGGGGTTTAGACATGAAAAAATTAACAATATTTGATAGAGTTTTAACTTTAACATTAGCTACAACAATTTTAACTTCATGTGGTTTAAAAGAAACTAAAGCAGAAACAATGGAAATTGCACCTGTAGTAACATATGAACAATTTAGAGAAATAACTGAAGAAAAAGAAATAGAAGCTAATGAAGAATTAGACCAAATAGAAATTATTGATAAAGCAATTAATCTTTGTGAAGAAGAAGATGAAGAACCAGAATATAATCCTATTGTAAGAGCTACTTCTAATGTTAATATTAGAGTCTCTTCTAATCTTGAATCAGATACATTAGGTGTTTTAAGTGAAGGTTGTAAATTATATAAAATAGGTGAAGTAGATGGATTCTATATGGTTTATTATAATGGCAATATAGCATATGTATCTAAAGACTTTGTAAGAGAAGAAACTGAACCAATATATAAAAGTGATATTACAAAATTAGTATATATTAATAATGATACACCAATTTTTAATGAACAAGGAGAAACACTTGGTACTTTACCACAATATGAAGTATGTGAAGTGTATGGTGAAGAGGGAAATACTTATAAAGTAAAAACAATAGATTTCAGTGGAAATGTATTAAAAAGTGATTGTATAGATTTACCAACTGAAGTAATAGTTGTCGATTTATCTGAACAAGTATTAAACTATTATAAAGATAATACCAACGTGCGTACTATATCAGTTATAACTGGTAAAAAAGGACACGAAACATCAGTTGGTGTATTCCCAATATATGCTATGCAAAGAAATCAAACACTAAGAGGAGAAAACTATGCATCATATGTATCATTTAAGATAGCATTTGATGGAGAAAGAAAAATATATATTCATGATTCTGATTATCATGTTGATCCAAATGGATTTAAACATGGTTGGAGACCTCTAGATGATTTTGATAAAACAGCTGAAGAAAAACATCAAATTGGTTCTCATGGATGTGTAAATACTAAATATGAAGACGCAGAATATTTATACGAAAACACATCAGTTGGAGTACCTGTAATAGTTAAACATTAAAAAAGATAGTTGAAAAAAACTATCTTTTTATATTATTGGTGTAAGAGCAGGAATAATATTTCTTATTACACCAAATATTAATAATATAATAATAATTAGGTAATATACCCATACTGGTATTCTTTCATACCATGCTTTTTTCTTCATTATCACCGAATATATATAGTTTATATATAATGCTATACCAAATGGTAATAGTATAAATAATAATTGATTGTATCTAAATGCAGATACAAAGTCTAAATGTATTATACTTATTAACATTCTAGTAACACCACATCCAGGACAATATACATGAAATATTGTATGTATTGGACATGGAATATATAGGTGAGTAAAGTGACCAAATATAAAGTAAGCTATCAGTAATAAAAATAATATGATATGTCTTTTAATTATTTTCATAAAAAAGAAAAAGCCATAAGGCTTATTTCTCTGTCATAGTAGCTATTGTATTTAAATCATTTTGAATTAAAATGTAATTAACTATAGCTAGACCAAAGATTTCTAGTATTAAATAAATGATAGCATTATCTTTAACTGGTAAGTTACGTTTTTGTTGAGCAATAGACATTAATTCACCCATTTTATATGCCCAATAAATACCATAGATACCACATGTAACTAATGTTAAAATAAATGCCATTCCACCAGAAGCTAATTGATTATCTCCTGCAGCAAGCTTAACATCATCAGTCATAACAATAAACCAGTAAATACCATAGATACCACATGTAACTATAGATAAGATAATTGAAACAGCTATATCTCTTTTTTGAATCATACTTTTCACACTCCTTATGCTTATAATACTATTATTGTTTTTATTATTCAACTAAAAAATAATAGTTTTACCATGAGTTACATATATGATAGAATACAGTAAAAGAGGTGATAACATGGATAATAAGTTTGAATTAATATCTGAATTTAAACCTTCAGGTGATCAACCTAAAGCAATAGATGAGTTATGTAAGTCTATAGATGCAGGTAATAAGAATCAAGTATTATTAGGTGTAACAGGTTCAGGTAAAACTTTTACCATGGCAAATGTTATAGCAAGAGAGAACAGACCAACTTTAATATTAGAACCTAATAAAACTCTAGCCGGGCAATTATATGCTGAGATGAAAGAATTATTTCCTAATAATAGAGTAGAATATTTTGTTAGTTACTATGATTATTATCAACCTGAAGCATATGTTCCTTCTTCTGATACATACATTGAAAAAGATGCCTCTATTAATGATGAAATAGATGAACTAAGACATTCTGCTACTGAATCATTATTAACAAGAAGAGATACTATAGTAGTTGCATCCGTATCATGTATATATGGTTTAGGTGATAAGGAAGATTATAAAAATGAATGTTTAGTAGTATCAGTTGGAGATATAAAGAAAAGAGAAGATATCTTATATAGATTAATAGATATGAACTATGAGAGAAATGAAATTGATTTTCATCGTGGTACCTTTAGATCTAAAGGAGATACTATTGATATTGTTCCTGCAGCCGAAAAGAAAAATGGAATAAGAATAGAACTATTTGGTGATGAAGTAGATAGAATATGTGAATTTGATGTATTAACAGGTAATATTATTAAACAAAAGAAAACAACTATGATATTCCCTGCAACACACTTTGTAACTAATAAAGATAAATTAAATATAGCATGTGATAGAATTGAAGAAGAATTACATGCTAGATTAAAAGAATTAAGAGATAATAATAAATTATTGGAAGCAGAAAGACTAGAACAAAGATGTAACTATGATTTAGAGATGCTTAGAGAAACAGGTTTCTGTCATGGTATAGAAAACTATTCTAGACATTTAGCTTTAAGAGAAGAAGGTTCTACTCCGGGGACATTGATGGATTTCTTCCCTGAAGATTATTTATTATTTATTGATGAATCACATATAACATTACCTCAAGTAAGAGGTATGTATAATGGGGATAGAATGCGTAAGCAAACTCTAGTTGACTATGGATTTAGATTACCAAGTGCATTAGATAATAGACCATTGAAGTTTGATGAATTTGAACAAAAATTAAATCAAGTAATATATGTATCTGCAACACCTGGTGATTATGAATTAGAATTAGTTAATAATAAAACTGTTGAACAATTAATTAGACCAACAGGTTTATTAGATCCACTAATTGATGTAAGACCTAGTGAAGGTCAAATAGATGATTTGATTGGTGAAATAAATGAAAGAATAGCTAAAAATGAAAGAGTATTAGTCACTACATTAACTATTAGAATGGCAGAAGAATTAACTGCTTACCTTAAAGGTGTAGGTATAAAAGTAGCTTACTTACATACTGAAGTTAAAACATTAGAAAGATTAAAAATAATTAAAGAATTAAGACAAGGTAAATATGATGTTCTTGTAGGTATTAACTTATTAAGAGAAGGTATTGATTTACCTGAAGTATCAATGATTGCTATCATGGATGCTGATAAACAAGGATTCTTAAGAAGTTATAGATCACTTATCCAAATTATTGGTAGATGTGCAAGAAATGCTGAAGGTAAAGTAATCATGTATGCTGACACTGTAAGTGAAGCAATGGATCAATCAATTAAGGAAACAAATAGAAGAAGAGAAATACAAGATCAATATAATAAAGAACATGGTATTGTTCCTAAGACAGTTATTAAGAAGATTAAAGATGTTGTTACAAATGAAGAAATGGAAAAACTTGAAGATAAGAAATTAACTAAACAAGATAAAGAACAAATTCTTGCAGTTATGGAAGAAGAAATGAAACAAGCTGCAGCTAACTTAGACTTTGAGAAAGCAGCAGAATTAAGAGATTTAATCTTCGAAATGAAATCTGAATAACAAAAAAGATACTTTAAAATAAGTATCTTTTTTAATTACCACATATTATGGAACCATCCAGCTCCATTAGGATATATGTCATCCATTTCAACTACATAAGTTAAGTTATCATCATTAACTAAACTCTTCCAAGTTCCACCATGTTTAGTTATTCCTGTATATCTACCATAGATATATATTTTAAGTTTAGGTGGAAGTGATTCAGCTGTATAAATTGTATCATCAGATATACCAATTATTAAGGCAGCATGTCCATCTCTTGCAATAAAGTCTCCAACTTGATAGTGTCCATTTTTCATATATTCATCTGTTATTTCATGATGTGGACCTAAGTCAGATAAGTCATCATCAAATTGTTTAAATTCACCAGCACCTGAATCATGATAAATGAATCCACCGTTATACATTGCCCATGTTACAAATCCTGAACAATCGAATCCATTTTTATTCATTCTTGAAATGAATCTATCATATATTTCACATCCCCATGGTTTAGGACCTGTATCACTAGCACCTTTTTCTAGTACTGAATATTTATCTGTTTGTAGATACATTCCTTTATGGAAGAATCTACCTTCACCATCAACATGTGGTCTAATACCATGATCATTTAATCTACCATTTTCATTGAAATATTTCATTTGATATTTGAATTCAAGATTAATGAATCTTGCTACTGCTACTACAGCACCTCTTGTACCATATCCAGCTTCTTGAACTCTTGACTCTAATATTTTATCTAATAAATCTGCTTCTTCTTGATTGTATCTCATACATGGAAGATACTCTTTATTATTATTTAAAGTAGGTGGACTAATAATATCTGTTACCATGATATTATAATCTCTTGTATAACCATCTTTCATTTTAACATGTAATGTAGTAGTACCATTCTTTAATCCTTTAATAGTATCCTTTTCCATATTAATAATACTATCATCATCTATTTCATAAGTTCGTGTAGTATCATATCCTTCAGGATAATTGAAAGTAAATTCTAATTCTTTACTTCCTCCTAATGCTAAATAATATGTTTCTACATTATCTAAAGTAGTTCTAAAATATCCATCATATTTAGATTTAACTTCGAAGTCTTTCTTTAATAAACTTTCATCTTTTTTGATATAAATAGTATATTTACCAACAGGTAATTCAAATGTACATTCATTCATAGGTTTAAATTCATTATTATCTATTGAACATTCAACACCATCTAAATCATCATATGTTATATTAACTTTATACTTAGTTTCATCTATATTATCGTATGATATAGTTAAATGCTTTTCATTTAACTTACTAGCCATAATTAACTTATTAATTTCATTACCAGCAAGTACTGCAGCAGTTATAACTAATACGGTAATAACTAAGAACAAAGTAATTCTTTTTTTCAATCTTAGTTTTTTCTTTTTCCTTTTTGCCATATATACCACCTTTTAACTAGATTAATTATATATTAAATATAATTAAAAATAAATACTTTTAAAAAAAGATATAATATGATAATATTATTAATAGAATAGGGTGTGGCTATATGAGTGAGTCTGATAGAAAAAAGATTTATTATGTTGGTAACAGTTTATTATTAGTTGTTAAATGGATAATACTAATATTTGCTGTATTATATATAGGTATGACATTAGGTCTAATTGTTACTGTATTAATTGCGGGTAATAATCTAGATGCAACTTTATTAACAAAATTCACAAGTGTGTTATTACCATATAGTAAGATAAAAGTTAGTATATTTGTAATCAATTATGGTATGGAAAAAGTTTTAACTGCTGTTTTAGGTTATACTATTGCTAATTCTTTAAATAATGTGTTATTATATGTTCTTGTTTCTAAATTTATTATTTTATTTAGAAATATTACTATAGGTGATTTATTTACTAAGAAGAGTGATAATTTAGCTACTGAAATAATTAGTATTTCATTTATGTCTACATTCTTAATGCCTATTATGCTATTTATATTATCAACAACAACTAATATGTTCTTAGATATGTATTTAACTATTAACTTCCATGGATTATTCTTCATGTTATTTGGTGGAATAATGAAAGTAGTAATTGCTCGTGGATCTCAAATAGTTAAAGAGAATTCAAGAATTGATAGAACAATTGATGATTATAAAGCTGATATAGATGAATTAAAGATTCAATCTATAAAGAGAGAAGCTGAGTTAAAAGAACTTAAGAAATTAGTTAAAACTCAATCAACAGAAACAGCTACTCCAAAGGCAGAAGAAACTGCAACGAAGAAAAGAACACATCATCATAGTAGAGCTAAAAAAACAGGAACTACAACTAAGTAGTTCTTTTATATGTTAAAGGAGGTGAGAGCATGGATAAGATTTATATAGTAGGACATAAGAATCCAGATACAGATTCTGTTACTAGTGCAATTAGTTTAGCACACTTTAAACATGAAATTGGAGTTCATGCTGAACCAAGAATATTGGGTGCAATTACTGCTGAAACAGCATATGCTTTAAAGAAGTTTAAAGTACAAGTTCCGCAATATTTAAACGATGTTAAATTACAAATTAAAGATGTTAATTTTAGTAAGAATTTCATGGTTAATGAAAACGCATCAATTATTGATACATTTAATTTTATGCATGACAATGGTATAACTGGTGTACCTTTGGTTGATGATAATAATAAGTTTAAAGGTTATGTTTCTTTAAAAGAGATAGCTGCTAATATGATTTATAATGAATCATTATATGTTGATACATCATTTGATAATTTAGTAAAAGTACTTGATGCTAAAAGTTTTTATAAAGTAGATGATAACATTGAAGGTTATGCTCATGCTACAACTTTTGATGATGCAACATTCATTAAAGATGTTCATTTGGATAATAAATCTATTTTAATTGTTGGTGATAGAAAACAAATCATTGAACATGCATTAAAGGTTGGAGTTAAATTAATTATCATGGTACATGCTAAAGAATTAAGTGAAGAACAAATGAAGTTAGCTGCTCAAAATAATATTAATATTATTTCATCTAACAAATCATCATTTAAAGTAGCAAGAGTATTATGTTTAGCTAATCCAATTAAATCAATACAAAGAAATGAAAAGTGTACTACATTTAATGTTAATGATTACTTATCAGATGCAGAAGATGTAATAGCTAAGTTAAAACATACTAACTATCCAATTATTACAAATGATAATACTTGTTTAGGTATGTTAAGAACTGTAGATGTTAAGAAGGTTAATAAGAAGAAGATTATTTTAGTTGATCATAATGCACCAAGACAATCTGTTGATGGTATAAATGAAGCTGAAATAGTAGAAATAGTAGATCATCATAACTTAAGTGATTTAATTACTACAGAACCTATTAATATTAGAGCAATGGCTGTTGGTTCAACTAATACTATTATTTATCAAATATATAAAGATAATAAAGTTGAAATACCTAAGGATATTGCTGGTATTATGTTATCAGGTATTTTATCTGATACATTATGTTTAAAGAGTCCAACAACTACTGAAATGGATAAAATGGTTGCAGAAGATTTAGCTAAGATAGCTGGTGTAGATATTTATAAATATGGTGTAGATTTATTACAATCAGGAGTATCTATAGAAGGTGTATCTGCAGAAGATATTATCTTTAAAGATAGTAAGCAATATGAAATAAATGATCATAAGGTATCTATATCTCAAGTATTTACATTAGACTTTAGTGAATTTGAAGCAAGAATGGAAGAAATTGTTTCTGAATTAAATAAAGAAGCTGAAAGAAATGGACTTGAAGTATGTGCATTATATGTAACAGACTTTATGAATAACAATTCATATTTAATATATTCTGATAACTCTAATAAAGTATTAGAAAATGCATATGGTATTGAAAGTATTCATCAAGGATATTTACTTGAAGGTGTAGTTTCAAGAAAGAAACAAATGGTACCAAATATATTAGAAGTACTAAGTAATTAAGGTGATAAAATGAATGAAGAACAAGATGTAAAAGTGGTAACTAAAACATTAGATGCTGGAGTTGCTGCACCAATAGCAGTAACTAGTGAACAAGCTTTAGAAATAGCAAGAGCACAAAATGCTAATCAACCTAAAGCAGATATTCCTCTTGAAGAGAGTAAATCTGTTGAAGAAATTAAGGCACAAATAACAGAAGTTAAACAAGTTGATCCAACTCAAACTATTAATGTTAATGATGCTCAACAATATAATCAACAAATTAATGTTCAAAAATTAAATGAAATTAATGATATTGTTCAAGTTAAACAAATAAAAAAAGAAAATCCTAAAGTAGTTCTAGCTTTAATACTAGTGCTTGCAGTTATTATTCTTGGTTTCTTCATTTTTGAATTACCAATGCTTATAGATATGTTGAAGTGATTTGCAAAAAATCGCTTTTTTTGTTATAATTTACTTATGTGTGGTGCATTATGCTAGTCATTATACTATTTGAAGGTAGGGCTAAAAATCTACCAATTGTAGATATGACACTTCAATTAATTGCTTGATCTGCCAGGGTTGGGTGGTTAATTGATTTAAGGTTTTAGGATAACTACAATGGCATGTAGCTGATAATTCCTTTAACCCCGTCACGAAATAAGTAAATAATATAATAACATACATGATGTGAGTGTTTATTTGGGATTCGTAAGATGAAATAATAAATGCAAAAGCATATAAGAATAGTCACTATTGTTAGGGAAAACCTCTAGCGTGTATATGTCATAAGTATTAAGGTGCGGACTAAGTGGCAATCGAGAAACTATATTTCTATAGTTTTATCTCATAATACGAAAGTGCTTAAGAGTAATTTTAAGTGAGATAAAGTGAAACACATCTCGACCTAAGCCGTAAAATTGATTTATGATATACCATACAAAAAGAAACACTTTATCGGGGAAAAGAGCGATAAAGTTTTTTTATGTCTAAATTTACATTTTTAATATTTTTTCCTATTATATAATATAGTATAATTAAATATAATAGGAGTGCATATGAAAAGCAAAAGACAAGTAAATAAAAAACTATTGCTTGTTTTATTGGTGATAGGAATATCATTATTGTTTTTATTTACGCTAAATTTTAATAAAATATCTTTAACAATAAGTGAAACTGTACGAAGAGTGTATTTAGCATCAGTAGATGTATCAAATATGGAAATATCTACTATCTTAATTGATGAAAATAATAATTCAGTAACTTCATACGAATGGACTGCTACTGATTATGAGGAATCAAAAACTTTAAAATATCAAATAAATTATAAAAAGAATGGTACATCTACTAGTTATGGTGCAGGGGATTTACAAATAGAAATAGATAACTTGTATTATAACTATGTTAATATGGCTAAAGTATATGACACTTATATTGATAGGTTTATAGTTGTCAGTGCTGATAAATCTGATAGTTCGACTAAAACACATGTGTGGTCATATAAATATAATAGTGATAAATCAAAGATAATTTTAACTAATAATAATGCAATCCCTGCAAGCGAAAATTTTGAAGGTAGTGTTCAAATTACATATGTATTACCAGCACCATCTTTACTTCCAGATATTGCATCACATCTTTATGCTAAATTGAATAATACCAAAACTTCTAATGAAATTTACTTTTATTTTAATTCTAACAAAAAAGAAATAATCCTAGATTATCAATCTGCATATAAACCAAGCTCATATGAATCTCTTCCTTCGGGAGATTATACTTGGTTTAAATATAGTTTTAGTCTTTCTTATGGTGAAGGAACAAGAGTATTAGGTAGCAGTGGTTTTAAATTTAATGTTCCAGATGATGTTTTAATAAGAAGTGATTCATCTTTATCTAATCATAATGGGTATTTGTCGGCTAGTGTATTCTGTAGTGTTTTACTTCCACAAGTTGACTCATTAAGTGGGTCTATTGCTCCTATATTATGCTTCTCTTCTGTTTATATTGGTGTTCCAAACACTTATGATGATGATTTCACATTTAGTGTAACTGTTGGTGGAATATATAATTACGCTGGTTATGATCATAATAGTTATGATTATGAAGATGCTTTTACTTTTGAGAAAACTGTAAAACTATCTGATTATGAAATAGATGGAACTATAAGTGTTAATGCTTCTTTATATGATAATTCAAAACATATTACTTATAACCATAATATAATGAATACTGAAAATGACCTTAATGCACTAGATGCAGAATTCTTTGTAACTAATAATAAATATAGAACAATAGATGTTAAAGTTGGATATGATTTTCCTATTTTACAAAAAGAAGATTCTACTTACAGAAAGTTAAATGATGACGAATATAATTATGAGTTGATTTCATTCCCAGGAAACTATTCTGGCAGTAGATATTTATCTGGTGTTTTCTATAATGGAGCAAAAAAATCGATACCTGACGGAAGCTATGATGTTGATTTATATGTAAGGTATCAGAATGAAACGGACTACGTATTATATGATTCGTTTAAGAATACAGGAAAACTCTATAAAAACTTTCCTAAGAGAGTAGTTGGTTACTATTTCATAATTCATAATTTTGATAAATCTATGAATTATTTAAATGCACCTAGTTCATTCAAATTATATGGCGACAACATAAATGTTGGTGATCAAGTTCATTTTTATCCACATATTACGGCATACGAGAATGGTGAATTTGCTTCGGAATATAGAAGTTCATTTTATAAAATTAGTAGTTCCGAGCATTCATATCTTACAGAATATGAAGAACAATATGGAGAGATAGGATATTGGATGAGAGAGTCTGCAGATATTACTGATGTCAAACAAGATTATAGGCCAAGTATATATACGCAGATTTTTGAGAATATATCGAATGGTTTATATAGAAATTCTGTAGAGATGAACTTTGGTATTCAATTAGTATCCGATTATGACCCTGGATTTGTAGGCTATGTTTTATTATCAGAAGGGTCCTATATAGAAAGTCTTGATGATTTAGAATTTAGAACTGAATTACCAACTATTAATGATCCGACTGGGCGTAACAAGCCTAAGATTCAAGTTGTTAAAACTCAATCTGGAAGATTCTTCAAAAATACTGAAGAATTTAGTCAGTATGTTCAGGACCATTATACTGTTGAAATAATTAACAACTTCAAAAATACAAATAAACAAGCTATAAAATTCACATTTGATTTTAGTGATGATCCATTTGATTATACATTAAACTATAAATATGATAATGGTCTTATATATTTTTCTCCTTACTGGATAAATTACTATTTTGATTTTCCTGTTTATACAAGTTATGATGCAATAAGCGAATACGGTAAGGATGTTACCGTTGATGTAATTACTAGTAATTCAGCTAATGATATATATGATTCTAATTATTGGAGTCTTATGGTAGATGAAGATGATTATGATGACGATGGTATTACTAATGAGTATTTAAAAATCGATTCCGTAAGCAAGACTGCTGCAATCGCAACTGAATCTTATCAAGATTTAAAGACTACAGTTAAAACTAATAAAGATAATTACTGTGAAAATGCTAATGTATCTAAAAATACTCAATACACTTATAAGTTAAGAGCTAGAAATGCAAATAATAAAATTACTAATTTGGTTATATATGATTCGATTGAAAAATATATTAAACGTAATGGTAATTTTGAATTAGCTGCAGGTGAGAATGGGTATTTCCAAGGTACTTTTGTTGATGTAGATACATCATATGCTGAATCACAAGGATATAAGGTCAAAGTATATTATTCTCAAAAAGAACAACCTGGTGATTTGACTTCATCTGATTGGAGTGTATATTCTTCATCAGTTGATAAAGCAAATGTTAAATCTTTAGCTTTTGAATATTTAGATAGTTCAAATAATAAAGCAATATTACCACCAGACACATTGACATATGTAGAAGTGGTTATGAAATCTAATAGTTATAGTTCAACAGAAAAGATGCATACATACAACGGTTCATGGGCTGAATGGAATGCGTTAGATTCTAGCAATAATGTAATACCTGATGTAGTAGGTATTAATTCAAATGTAGCTAGTGTAGCTTCTCCATGCCGTGTTACAGTATGGCATAATTTTCCAATTTCATCAATGAGTTATGATGAAGTATTTGATGATCTTATATATGGTAGCGAGTTTACAGTAAGCCCTAAGACTGATTTGCCACCAAATATAGTATATGATAAACCATTATTTGATGAACCAGAAACATTTGTTGTTACAGAAGATTCAAAACGTATTTATTTGGGCTATAATTATGTAACTCCAAATATAAATACAAATAATTCTATGTCTGGAACAACAACTATAAGAGATTCTAGTGATCAAGTAACATATATTCTTACACAAAATTATAGTGTTTCTGATTATATAGGACAAATTAATCAAAAGATGACATTAACATTAAATTATAATATTGATGTAAGTAAATCTAATTTAAATGGTGGAGTATATGATGCCTCTACCAATACAATTACTTGGGATGATTATATTCCTGCTACATCTATGGATGAAGTAACAGGTATAAGAACGCATCAAGCAACTATTGTGTACACAGATCTTCCTACAAGTGGAAATTTCTTTGCTACAGGACAATTTAGGATTTTCTTAGATTACGTAGCAAGTACGAGTCAAGATCTAAGATTAACTACATCTTATGAACCTAAGTATAAAATAACAGTTAAACATATTAATTATTACAATGATACTGAAGTATTCAAGGAAGAAGTGTTCTACAAATATAAAAATGAAACATATGAGACTTCACCTACAACATCAATACCAGATAATTTTAAATTAAAAGCAAATCCAACTAATGCAACTGGTACAGTAGGAACTCATGATATAAATATAAATTATTATTATGATCACAAAGAATATACTTATAATCATGAAGCTACTATCACTGGTACAAGTGTTATATATGATAGATCAGAAGCAGTTACATATAATATTGTATTTCATGGTGATGTAACTGATTATATTGGTGATTTAAATATTGAAATTCCTATAACTTTACCATATAAGATTGATTTAACTAAGTCTGATTTAAATGGTTTTACTTATGATGAAGCAAACAATAAATTAATACTTACTGATGTAATACATGTAACTTCCATGGAAAAACATTCATATAATTATGATAGGACGATAGTATTATATTATCTAAATATACCATCTACTGATAAATCTATATTTGTAAGGAAAATCTCACGTATAACTTATTACCAAGAAACTGGTGTTACTAAAGATACAAATGTAACTACTAATATTAGTAAGAAGAGTAAGTTAATAGTTAAACATGTTGATTATGATACTGGTGAATTATTATTACCAATAGATGAAACTATATATCCTAGTGGTTCATATTATAGTGTTTCTGTATCAACTTCAGTTCCTCAGAATTATGATTATGTTTCTTCGGGAGAAGCTAAAACAGGATATATATATGATGAAGATATTGAAGTTGTATTAAAGTATAAGAAGAGAACAGTTAATACTAAATTATATATTAATCAATTTACTGGTCCTTCAAGAACTGATAAGAGAAATAATGTATTAGATTATCATTTAGAAGCATATAGTAAGATTGAAAATTATTTAGGCGATTATTCTAATACAGCAACTATTACGTTGAAGTATAAAATAGATCCTTCTAGATCTGATTTAGATGGTGGTACTTATAATGCTTCAAATAAAACAATTACTTGGGTACATAATTATTCATCAGATGATACAACTGAACAAAGAAAAGATATATCTCATGATATTAGTCTTGCATTTATAGATATTCCATGGGATGCATTTGATATTATTGTTAGTCCTAAATTATTGTTAACATATGGTGAAAAAACTTCAAATTATAATGGTAGTTCTGTTCAAACAGTAATAGATGAAACATATCCAATTTATATTAAATATGTTGATTATCAAACAAATGAAGAAATAGCTCCAAGTGAAACTATATATGCCAAGTATTATGAAACATATACAGCTCATGAATCTTCACAAATACCAGATAAATATGAATTAAAATCTCAACCATACAATTATACTGGTCGTATGCTTAATAATCCAACTAATGTAATTTATTTTTATCAAAAGAAAAAAGCTAATCTAGAAACATCAATTGAAAATACAACTACTGAATCTATTACTAGTAGAGAAGATGCAGTTGATATTGGTATTATATATCATTTCAAGACATCTGATTATATAGGAAGTGCAACAATTACAATTGTTGATCAATTACCATATGAAATTGATGTTGATAGTTCTGAATTAGATGGTGGAACATATGATCCAATTCTTAAGACTATTACATGGATTATTAATCTTGATATAGATTCTATTGATGAATATTCTGAAGATATTAATAAGAATATAACAGTAGTATTTAAAGATATAGATATAACTAATGATATTACTAATATTGTGAAAGGAATTATTCAACTCGAAGATGATGATGATCAAAAAGAAACAGTTGCTGTAACAAATATTAACATTGATGGAAAAATAGTAATTAGATATGTTGATGAAAACAATAATGAAATACATGAACCTACAATTATTGTTAAACCAGTAAATGAAATATATGAACCAGAACCAATTGTTATTGATGGTTATGATTTAGTTGTATTACCTGTAAAAATACTTGTTACTGAAGAAGAACAAGAAATACATTATTCATACAAAAAGATAGTTGAAGAAGTAAAAGGTGAAGAAGAAATTGAAAACCCTAAGACAGGTTTAGCTAATTATTTATTATTAATTATTCCATCAGTTATTCTAGTATTTGGATATAAGTTTATAGGTAAATATAAGTTATTTAAAAAGATGTAGTAATACATCTTTTTTATGTAAAATATAATTAAAAATAAAATATAATAATAAATTAATGATAAAATTATAATAGGTGGTAGTATGAAGAGAGTCAAAATACTAACAATTTTATTTATATGTCTTTTTGCTTTTAATATTAAAGCTGATAATGGTAGTCATGTTAATATTAATGTTGATGATAATGGTATTTCAGTTTTTGATGATGATGGGGAAGATTTATTAGATTACAGTGAGTATGTAGAATATAATAATGATACTTTATTATTAAAAAAAGATATAAATAATTTTAGCGCTTCTAATACATCTTTTACATTAACAACTAACAATAATAAGATTAGGATTAATGAAATGCATTTAGTTGGTAGTTCTAAATACAAATTTAATATAGTTAGTTCAAATATAGAATTTGATAGGGCATATGCTGATAATGTTCATTATGCCGATGTTGAACACTCAAGTAGTGCAGTTAGCTTCAGTGATTACATAATTAATATTACAAACTCAAGTATTAATTCTAATACCCCAATCTTAGTGTTATATGGTAAAACTTTCAATATATCAAATAGTAATATTGACGTGTTTTCAATTGGAAGTAATGTTTATAATTGTAGAAACATTATTACAAATTCTACAATAACAGTAAAAAAGAATTGGGCTAAAACATATTTGGATAATACACTTTTTAAAATATCAGAATTAAGTGGTTCAATATTTGCGACAAATACGTCAAAGATTATTAATTATCAAGGTGGGAAGATGATTCACTTATTTTTAGATAACAGTGAATTTGAATATACATATCTAGATCAATCATATGAATCAATTGAAATACAAGGTAGATTATCCGTACATAATTCAAAAATATCATTGGATTTTGAAAAATCAAGAAGGAATCCTCCAACATTTGTATTTGATGATGATAATTATGAATTTGACGATGACATGATGTTTATAGATTCCAATGGTAATTTATTACATAAGATAACATATCCGTCAGGTGGAAAATGTTCCAAGAGCATGAATCCTTCCATTATGGAAGAAGATTATCCTGATCATACTTGTCAATCTTTTACTGCAGCAACATATGTATTAGGTGAAGAAAATAGTACTCCGAAGAGTCTTTCAATAGCATCGGTAGTAGAAGTAAGGTTTAAAGTAAAAGGAACCTGGGCAGATGGAACAACAGATGATATAGTAATTTATAAACCAGCTTTTTCAACTATTTCTTATACAGATATACCAGTTGGTAAAATGACATTAGATGATTTTGAAAATGGTAACTGGGATACTAAACCTGTAAATGCAGTATTAAAAGAAAACAAAGATGTTGTATTAACATTAACTATATCTAATATTAAAGGATTAGAAGAAAATCCTAAGACAGGATTATTCAATGATATATTATTGTTTATACCAGTAATAATATCTATAT